>NZ_JBHJQI010000056.1:0-50756 GCF_042262805.1 Streptomyces sp. NPDC056361 | reverse complement strand
GGCGGGTGTCATTCCGCCTGGCGGGGGCTCTGGGGGCTGGGGGGGGTGGTGGGGGACTCGGCGGTCCCTTCGGGATCAGCCGGCACAGCACGCCGTGGCCCGGTGCTCCCGCGACGGGAGCACCGGGCCTCGGTGGTTCAGCTGCGGACCTCAGCGGTCAGCGGTGAGCCTCAGTGGGAGTGACCGTGGCCGTGGCCGTGGCCCGCGTCCGCCGGCTCCTCTTCCTTCTTCTCCACGACGAGGGTCTCGGTGGTGAGGAGGAGGGAGGCGATGGAGGCGGCGTTCTCCAGGGCGGAGCGCGTCACCTTGACCGGGTCGATGACGCCGGCCTTGACCAGGTCGCCGTACTCGCCGGTGGCGGCGTTGAAGCCCTGGCCCTTGTCGAGCTCCGCCACCTTGGAGGTGATGACGTAGCCCTCGAGGCCGGCGTTCTCGGCGATCCAGCGCAGCGGCTCGACGGCGGCGCGGCGGACGACCGCGACACCCGTGGCCTCGTCGCCGGTCTTGTCGAGGTTGCCCTCGAGGACCTTGACGGCGTGGACCAGAGCGGAGCCACCACCGGAGACGATGCCCTCCTCGACCGCGGCGCGGGTCGCGGAGATGGCGTCCTCCAGACGGTGCTTCTTCTCCTTCAGCTCCACCTCGGTGGCGGCGCCGACCTGGATCACGCACACGCCGCCGGCCAGCTTCGCGAGGCGCTCCTGGAGCTTCTCGCGGTCCCAGTCGGAGTCCGTGGACTCGATCTCGGCCTTGATCTGGTTGACGCGGCCCGCGACGTCCTCGGAGTTGCCGCCACCGTCGACGATGGTGGTGGAGTCCTTGGTGATGGTCACGCGGCGGGCGGTGCCCAGCACGTCCAGACCGGCCTGGTCGAGCTTGAGGCCGACCTCCTCGGCGATGACGGTGGCACCGGTGAGGGTGGCCATGTCGCCGAGCATCGCCTTGCGGCGGTCGCCGAAGCCGGGGGCCTTGACGGCCACGGCGTTGAAGGTGCCACGGATCTTGTTGACGACCAGGGTCGACAGGGCCTCGCCCTCGACGTCCTCGGCGATGATCAGCAGCGGCTTGCTGGCGCCGGCCTGGATGACCTTCTCCAGGATGGGCAGCAGGTCCTGGATCGAGGAGATCTTGCCCTGGTTGATCAGGATGTACGGGTCGTCGAGGACGGCCTCCATGCGCTCCTGGTCGGTCACCATGTACGGGGACAGGTAGCCCTTGTCGAAGGCCATGCCCTCGGTGAAGTCGAGCTCCAGGCCGAAGGTGTTGGACTCCTCGACGGTGATGACACCGTCCTTGCCGACCTTGTCCATGGCCTCGGCGATGAGCTCGCCGACCTGCTGGTCCTGCGCGGAGAGCGCGGCGACGGCGGCGATGTCGGACTTGTCCTCGATCGGGCGCGCGGTGGCGAGCAGCTCGTCGGAGACGGCCTTGACGGCGGCGTCGATGCCCTTCTTCAGGGCGGCCGGGGAGGCGCCGGCGGCGACGTTGCGCAGACCCTCGCGGACCAGGGCCTGGGCGAGCACGGTGGCGGTGGTGGTGCCGTCACCCGCGATGTCGTTGGTCTTGGTCGCCACCTCCTTCACCAGCTGGGCGCCGAGGTTCTCGTACGGGTCGTCGATCTCGACCTCGCGGGCGATCGTGACACCGTCGTTGGTGATGGTGGGGGCGCCGAACTTCTTGTCGATGACGACGTTGCGGCCCTTGGGGCCGATCGTCACCTTGACCGTGTCGGCAAGCTTGTTGACGCCGCGCTCAAGGGCGCGACGGGCGTCCTCGTCGAACTTCAGGATCTTCGCCATGGGAGCGGTTCAGCCCTCTCGGATTCGGGTGGAACGAACTGCGCCCCGGGGCGCCTGGAAGGGGCCTCGGGGCGCAGCTCAGAGCATCTGCTTCAGTGCTCGGTACTTCGGTACTTCGGTACTTCGGTGAATTACTTCTCGACGATCGCGAGCACGTCGCGAGCCGAGAGGACGAGGTACTCCTCGCCGTTGTACTTCACCTCGGTGCCGCCGTACTTGCTGTACAGCACGACATCGCCGGTCTTGACGTCGAGCGGCAGACGCTCGCCGTTCTCGAAGCGACCCGGGCCCACGGCCAGGACGACGCCCTCCTGGGGCTTCTCCTTGGCGGTGTCCGGAATGACCAGGCCAGAGGCGGTGGTCTGCTCGGCGTCGAGCGGCTGGACCACAATGCGGTCCTCGAGCGGCTTGATGGCAACCTTGGAGCTGGTGGTCGTCACGATCCGACCTCCCCCTTCGGAGATCTCACGGGGCTAACTGTCTGAGGTGGCGACCAGGTCGATCCGTCGTCGCGGGTGCCGGACCTGCCCGTCGCTGTGTTGGCACTCTCCAGTGGGGAGTGCCAGAGCCGAGACTATGACCGCGATTAGCACTCGGTCAAGCGGAGTGCCAATTCATCGCTCTGTGGCGTGACGGGACGGGCTTCGGAACGGGGTTCGGTACGGAGTTCGGGACGGGATTTGGGACGGGATTCGGGACGGAGTTCGGGACGGGATTCGGGACGAGCCCCGCAGCCCTTCGCGTCCGACACGCCCCGCGCCGCCTCACGCACCCCGCCCCGTGCCTCCTCACGCGCCCCGCCCCGTGCCGCGTCCCGCGCCTCGCGCGCCGGCGACGGACGGGGGCTCACCCGTTCCGCCGCCTTGCGGCCCAGCCGTTCGATCGGGTCGACGGAGGAGGCGCAGGCGGGGAGGGCGAGGAGGGCGCCGGTGACGGCCAGAGCGGCGGTCAGGCGCCGTGCCCGGGTTCTCACACGTAGTCCTCTAGCTTCGCGACGGCGTACCCCTTCGCCGTGATCACGTTCATCACCCTGCGGATCATGTCCGGCATGGTGCCCTTCCAGTCCTGCTTGCCCCGGAAATGGGTGAGGACGATGTCGCCGGGGTGCAGGTCCCGGTCCCACTCGCGCCATTCCATGTGGTCGGGGAAGGCCTCGGAGGCCCACAGCGGGACCGCCTTGACGCCGCAGGACTTGGCGGCGCGCAGGGTGTCCTCGTTGTAGTTGCCGTACGGCGGACGGAAGAGCGGGGGCCGTTTGCCGAACCGCTTCTCGATGACGTCCTGCATGCCGCAGATCTCGCGCTCCTGCTGCTTGTACGAGAGTCCGGGCAGGTAGCGGTGGTTGAGGGTGTGGTTGTGCAGGGAGATCCCGGACTTCTGCGACTTCTGCATCCTGGCGAAGTAGCCGTAGTCGTCCTTGACGACGTAGTCGCTGAGGAAGGCGCTGTAGGGGATGCGGAGGTCGTTCATCATCCGCAGCAGGTCGGGGTCCTTCTCGGCACCGTCGTCGATGGTGAGGAAGACGATCTTCTGCTTGGTCGGCACGGTGGTGAAGACGGGCGGGAGGCCCTCGCCGTCGGTCTCGAAGCCCTTGCGGGTGGTGATCTTCGGCTTGGCGTCGGGCGGGGCGGGCGCTTCGAGCGGCGGGCGGGCGAGGCCCCACTTCTTGGCGGCGAGCACGCGGGCGGCGCGCTCCTTGCGGACGCGGTCGAGGTAGGCGTTGAGCGCTCCGGAGGCGCCTTGGCCGCCCTGGGCCTGCCGGCCGGCGGCGGGGGCCGGCGCGCCGCGGTCCGGTGCGGCGGCGCCTGAGCAGGCCGTGGCGGTGGTGGCGAGGGCGGCGACGAGGAGGGCGGCCCCGAGGGTCCGGCGGGAAGGGGGCGCGCCGATCACCATAGATTCTTCCTTTTGTCGTACGAGCTGCATGGCGCCGCATCCTGTCAGCGCGGAGGCGTCATTCCGGGCCACGACACCGCCGTACCGCCCCACCGTCCCCCGGCCGGCCCACAGCGGCGCAGGGCCCACAATGGGACGGGTGACCGACCTCGCCTCCTTCACCCCCCTGCTCGGCCCCGAGGGTCAGACGCTCCTCACCGCCCTGCGCGACTACGACCCCGCCCGGGAACTGGCGGTCGCCTCCCGGCTGCGCCGCGACCACCCCGCCGAGCTCGTCACGGCGGCGCTCGGCCAGGCACGGCTGCGGCAGCGGGCGGTGGCGAAGTTCGGCGCCGAGGACGCGTACCGGATGTACTTCACGCCCAACGGCGTCGAGCAGTCGACCCGCGCCTCGGTCGGCACGTACCGGGCCGGCCGCATGAGGGACCTCGGCGTCCGCAGCGTCGCCGACCTCTGCTCCGGGATCGGCGGCGACGCCATCGCCCTCGCCCGCGCCGGGATCTCCGTCCTCGCCGTCGACCGCGACCCGCTGACCGCCGAGGTGGCCCGCGCCAACGCCGAGGCGCTCGGCCTCGCGGAACTGATCGAGGTCCGCTGCGCGGACGTGACCGAGATCGACACCAGCCCGTACGACGCGGTGTTCGTCGACCCGGCGCGGCGCGGCGGCCGGGGCAGGATCTTCGACCCGGAGGCGTACTCCCCGCCGCTGTCCTGGGCCGTCGAGGCGGCCCGCAAGGCCCCGCGCGCCGCCCTCAAGGTGGCGCCGGGCATCCCGCACGAGGCCGTGCCCGAGGACGCCGAGGCCGAATGGATCTCGGACGGCGGGGACGTGAAGGAGGCCGTGCTGTGGTTCGGCACGGAGCCGGGCGCCCGCCGCGCCACCCTGCTGCCCTCCGGCGCCGGGCTCACCGGCCGGGGGCTGCCCGACCCGGCGGTCCGGCCGGTCGGCCGCTACCTGTACGAGCCGGACGGCGCCGTCATCCGCGCGCACCTCGTCGCCGAGGTCGCGGAGGAGCTGGACGGGGGCCTGATCGACGAGACGATCGCGTACGTCACGGCGGACGCGCTCACCCCCACCCCGTACGCCGCCGCCTACGAGATCACCGACGAGCTCCCCTTCAACCTGAAGAAGTTGAAGGCCCTGCTGCGGGAGCGCGAGGTCGGCACCCTGACCGTCAAGAAGCGCGGCTCGGCGGTCGAACCCGAGGAGATCCGGCGCAAGGTGAAGCCGAAGGGCCCCAACTCGGCGACGGTGCTGCTCACTCGGGTCGCGGGTGCCCCGACGATGCTGATCGGCCGACCGGCCGGCGGGGGCCGGTGAGCCGCACCGCGAAGCGGTAGTGGCCGACGGCCTTCGTCAGCCCGGTGAGCCCCATGACCCAGAGGATCAGGGCGGCGCCCATGCCGTACGCGACCAGGCCGTAGCCGCCGTCCTCCCAACGGGTGCCCGCGGGTACGGCGAAGCCCAGCCAGAGGCCGACCCCGCACATCGCGAAGGACAGCAGCACCCAGCAGGCGCTGAGGGCCGGGGCGCGCAGCCGGGCGTCCGTCGGACCGTGCCGGTCGAGCACCGCCCACCGGATCAGGAGCTCGCGGACGGTCCGGTCGCGCCGCAGGCTCCGCGCGGTCAGCCACCCGGCGGGGATGAGGATGCCGACGCCGAGGACGGTCGCGAAGACCCCGGTCAGCACCGTGAGCGGATCGGGCATCGGCCCGCCGAGCGACGTCAGCAGCACCCCCACCAGGGCCCAGCCCAACTGCAGGAGCGCGCACCACACCAGGAACATCGCCAGCCGCCCCACGCCGAGCAGCCGGCGCCCCAACTCGTCGAGCGCCAGCGCCCGGTCGGCGATCCGCGCCTCCCGGTCGGGCCAGCTCTGGAGCTCTGCGGGCGGGGGCGGCGGAGGCAGCGGCATACGCGGGGACATGCCGAGCACCCTAAGCGCCACCCGTCCCGGACCGACGACGGCCCTCCCTGCTCCGAGCCCCGGGGGCCCCACCGAGCCCCCGGACTCCCACCGAATCCCCGGAGCCCCCGGGCTCCCACGGATCCCCGGAGCCCCCGGGGCTCCCCGCGTCCGACTCCCCTCCCCCGACTACCCTTCGCCCGCCCCCAACTCCCCCGCCTCCCCCGTCTCCAACTCCCCCGACACCTCCGCCTCCCCCGTCTCCGACTCCCCCAACTCCCCCACCCGCGCCCTCAGCAGCCCCCGCTCGCTCTCGTTCCTGGTGAGGGCCGCCGCCCGCTCGAACTCCGCGCGGGCCTCCGCGGCGCGGCCGAGGCGGGCCAGCAGGTCGCCCCGGACGCTGGGGAGCAAGTGGTAGCGGGCCAGGGCGGGTTCGGCGGCGAGGGCGTCGACGATCGGGAGGGCGGCGGCCGGGCCTTCGGTCATCGACACGGCGACGGCGCGGTTCAGTTCGACGACCGGTGAGGGCGCGAGGACGCCGAGCCGCCCGTAGAGCGCGGCGATCGTCGCCCAGTCCGTCTCCTCGTACGAGGCCGCCCGCGCGTGGCAGGCGGCGATGGCGGCCTGGAGGGCGTACGGCCCGTAGGAGCGCCCGTCCCCGGCCCGCTCCAGGGCGGCGAACCCGCGCCGGATGAGGAGCCGGTCCCAGCGCCGCCGGTTCTGCTCGGCGAGGAGCACCGGCCGCCCGTCGGGTCCGGTGCGGGCCGCCGTCCGGGACGCCTGGAGCTCCAGGAGCGCGGCCAGGCCCTGTGCCTCGCCCTCCGCCGGCACGAGGGCGGCGAGCACCCGGGCGAGCCGGAGCGCGTCCTCGCACAGGCCGGGCCGCAGCAGGTCGTCGCCCGCGGTGGCCGCGTACCCCTCGTTGAAGATCAGGTAGACGACTTCGAGGACGGAGCCGAGGCGGGCCGCCCGCTCCTCCCCGTACGGCACCTCGAACTCGACGCCCGCCTTCGCGAGCGTCCGTTTGGCGCGGGTGATCCGGGCCGCGACGGTCGCCTCCGGCACGAGGAAGGCGCGGGCGATCTCGTCCGTGCGGAGCCCGCCGACGAGTCGCAGCGTCAGCGCGGCCCGCGCCCCGGCGGAGAGCACCGGATGGCAGGCGGTGAAGATCAGCCGCAGCACGTCGTCGTCGATGTCGCCGGGGCCGGAGGGCTCCGGGTCGTACGACTCCTCCGGGAGCTCCCTGCCCACCTCGGCGAGCTTCCGGGCGTACGTCTCGCGCCGCCGCACCAGGTCGACGGCGCGGTGCTTGGCGGTGGCCGTGAGCCAGGCGCCCGGCCGTTCCGGGACGCCTGACCTCGGCCACTGCTCAAGGGCGGAGACAAGCGCGTCCTGGGCGATCTCCTCGGCGATGCCGACGTCGCGGACGATCCGCGCCACCGTCGCGATGATCCGCGCGGACTCCATCCGGAAGACCGTCTCCAGCGTGCTCTGCACCGTCACGGCTCACATGACAGCACACCGCGCGTCAGGCGCCCGGCATCTCCTCGACCTCGCGGACCTCCAGACCGACCTTCCAGTGCGGCGGGTGGACGGCGAGGAAGCGCTTCCCCCACTCGACGGCCTCGGCCATGTCCTTGCACTGCAGCATGGCGTAGCCGCCGACGACCTCCTTGGTCTCGGTGAACGGCCCGTCGGTGTAGGACAGGCTCCCGTCCGACCAGGTGATCCGGGTGGCCTCGGCGGTCGGCTTGAGCCCCGCCGTGTCCAGCATGGCGCCGGCCTTGGTGATCTCCTCGAAGAGCGCGCCCATCCGCTCCTCGAAGCCGGGGTCGGCGCTCTCCATGTCGATGGTGTTCTCCTCGATGCGGACGAGGGACAGGAAGCGGGGCATGACGACTCCTCGGTGGTGCGGGGGGCGGGGCTGTTCCCCGCCTCTCACTCATACGTCGAACGGGCCGCGCCCGCATCGACACCGCGTCCGGAGAAGTTCTCAGACGTAGTCCTCCAGGCGGGCCACCGTGAAGCCCTGCTCCTGGACGCGGCGCAGCATCGTGGCCGTCATCTCGGTCATCGTGCGGCCCTTGAGCTCGGACGGGCCGCGGAAGTGGGCCAGGATGATGTCGCCGGGGTGGAGCTTCCGGTCGCCGCGCTGGTACTGCATGTTCTTGATCTGCATGGACTCGCGCCACAGGACGATCGCGTCGACCCCGCACTGCCCGGCCGCCGCGCGCGTGGCCTCGTTCCAGTTGCCGTAGGGCGGGCGGAAGAGGCGGGGGGTCGTTCCGTAGCGCTGTGCCAGCCGCTCCTGCTGGCCGCATATCTCCCGGCGCTGGGCGTCCTGGGAGAGGGTGCGCAGGTTCGGGTGGGTGAGGGTGTGGTTGGCGACGCCGTGGCCCTGGGCGGCGAGCGGGGTGAAGTACCCGTAGTCGGCGCGGATGGCGGAGTCGGTCAGGAACATCGTGAAGGGGATCTTGAGCTCGTCCATCATCGTGACGAACCCGGGGTCCTTCTCGGCCCCGTCGTCGATCGTGAGGAACACGATCTTCTCGGTGGTGGGGATCTCGCTGATGACGGGGACCGGTTCGCCGGGCCGCCGGGCGACCGGCTTGGCCGCGGGCGGCGCGGGCGCGGCCGGGAAGGGCTTCAGGCCCCATTTCCGGTACGCGGCGGCAGCGGCGGGCGCCTCGGGCGCCCCGTGCCCCGCGGTGGGCGCGGTCGAGGGCGGGGTCGCGGGTCCCGCCCGCTCCGGTACGGGTGCGGTGGCGGGGTCCTCCGTCGCGCAGCCGGTCACCAGGAGGGCGACGGCGGTCAGCACCGCCCACAGCGTGATCGTCTTCTTCACGAGCTGTGGGATGCCCGCCGGAGTCGAAAGGTTGCTCTACTTTCGCCCGCTCGTCGCTTATTCGATCGATTCGAAGCGCCAGCGGTGGACCGGACGGGTGATCAGCTCCGCGTCCGGCTCCGGCAGCTCGGGGAGTTCGTCGTCGAACGCGTCCGCCTCCCACCAGGTGAGGACGAGGACCCGGTCCTGGGGCGCCCGGAAGAGCTCCCGGCGGACCGGCTCGCGGACGAGGACCTGCGCACGTGCCCACTCCAGGAGCTCGGCGCCCCGGTCCTGGGCGGCCCGCGCCTCCCACATGAGGGTGAGCCTCACGAGTACAGGTTCTCCTTGCTGACCTCGTGCACGTGGTCGTGGGAGTGGTCGTGGCCGTGGTCGTGCGCCCCGGGCACGTGCGGGTCGGTGACCGGCAGGGACGAGTCCGCCGACAGCTCCAGGTCGGAGGCCGGCCGGTTGCGGGCGACCATCTCGGAGCCGAGGGCGGCGACCATCGCGCCGTTGTCGGTGCACAGGCCCGGGCGGGGCACCCGCAGCCGGATGCCGGCCCGCTCGCAGCGCTCCTGGGCGAGGGCCCGCAGCCGCGAGTTGGCGGCGACGCCGCCGCCGATCATCAGGTGGTCGACGCCCTCGTCCTTGCAGGCCCGGACGGCCTTGCGGGTGAGCACGTCGACGACCGCCTCCTGGAAGGACGCGGCCACGTCCCGCACGGGCACGTCCTCGCCGGCCGCCCGCTTCGCCTCGATCCAGCGGGCCACCGCGGTCTTGAGGCCGGAGAAGGAGAAGTCGTACGCGGGGTCGCGGGAGCCGCTCAGACCGCGCGGGAACGCGATGGCCGCCGGGTCGCCCTCCTTGGCGAGCCGGTCGATGACCGGGCCGCCGGGGAAGCCCAGGTCGAGGACGCGGGCGATCTTGTCGAACGCCTCGCCGGCCGCGTCGTCGATGGTGGCGCCCATCGGCCGCACGTCGGAGGTGATGTCCGCGGAGAGCAGCAGCGAGGAGTGGCCGCCGGAGACCAGCAGGGCCATCGTCGGCTCGGGCAGCTTGCCGTGCTCCAGCTGGTCGACGCAGATGTGCGAGGCCAGGTGGTTGACGCCGTAGAGCGGCTTGCCGAGGGCGTAGGCGTACGCCTTGGCCGCCGAGACGCCGACGAGCAGCGCGCCCGCGAGGCCGGGGCCCGCGGTGACGGCGATGCCGTCGAGGTCCTTCGCGGAGATCCCGGCCGTCTTCAGGGCGCGCTCGATCGTCGGGACCATCGCCTCCAGGTGGGCGCGGGAGGCGATCTCGGGCACGACGCCGCCGAAGCGGGCGTGGGTGTCGACGCTGGAGGCGATGGCGTCCGCGAGGAGGGTGGTGCCGTGCACGATGCCGACGCCGGTCTCGTCGCAGGACGTCTCGATGCCGAGTACCAGCGGTTCGTCAGCAGCCATCAGATCTCAGTCCCAGTTCCTTGAACGATCAGTCGCATCACGAGCGCGTCGACATTGCCCGGCTGGTAGTAGCCGCGCCGGAAACCGATGGGCTCGAAGCCGAAGCGCTCGTAGAGCTTCTGGGCCCGGGTGTTGTCCACGCGCACCTCGAGGAGGACCTCCTCGCACTCGAAGGCGGTGGCTTCCTTGAGCAGGTCGGTGAGGAGCCGGGCGCCGAGGCCCGTACCCCACTGGTCGCGGGAGACGGCGATCGTCTGCACGTCGCCGAGTCCACCGGCGGCGGCGAGCCCGGCGTACCCGACGAGACGGCCGTCGGCCGGGTCCTCCGCGACGATGTAGTGACGGGTGGCCCGCGGACCCCGCGCGTGCGCGAGCTCGGACCAGAACATCCCCTCCGACCAGGCGTCCTCGGGGAACAGTTCGGCTTCGAGGGCGAGCACCGGCGCGATGTCCCACCAGCGCATCCCGCGCAGCACGGCCCCGGTCGCGGCGGCGGTCACTGGGGGGTGACCACCTTGTAGTTCTTCGGCACCTGCGCGTCGGGGCGCCGCAGGTACATCGGCAGCGGGTCGAGGAAGCCCTCCCCGCCCGCGGCCAGCCGCTCCGCCGCGAGCCCGGCGAGCGCGGCCGCCGACTGGTGCTCGGGGTCGCGGGCGTCGGGGAAGGCGTCGGGGTAGAGGCGGGCGCCCGCGCCGACGACCGGGAGGCCGGCCAGCCGCTCGGCGATGTCGGCGGGCCGGTCGACGGCCGCGTCGGTCACCCGGGTGCGGGAGTCGTCGTACCGCGCCCAGTAGACCTCCTTGCGCCGCGCGTCGGTGGCGACGGCGAAGGGCTCGTCGATCCCGGCGGCGTACGCGAGGCCGTCGAGGGTGCACAGTCCGTGGACCGGCACGCCGAGCGCGGAGGAGAAGGCCGCGGCCGTGACGAGGCCGACGCGCAGCCCCGTGTACGGGCCGGGGCCGACGCCGACGACGATCCCGGTGACCGCGTCGAGCTTCAGACCGGCCTCCTTGAGGACCCGGTCGACGGCGGGCATCAGCAGCTCCCCGTGACGGCGGGCGTCGACCTGGCTCGACGCGGCGACGACGGCGTCGCCGTCGTGCAGGGCGACGGTGACGGCGGGGGTGGCGGTATCCATGGCGAGCAACAGCACGCGAACAGCCTACGGCTCCCGGGCCGGGTGCCGCCCCGCCGCCCGGGCCCGGCCGGGTGCTCCCCCGGGCACGGCGCCCCGGACCTCGATCCCGCGGCTGCTACCGTCACCCTTCGATACGTTCGTACGAGAGGTGGGCACGGTGGCACGCAGCAGCTCGGGATTCGTGGCCGGGCTCACGGCGGCGGCCGTCGCCGCGGTCGCGTTCCTCGCCTACCAGGCCTCGGCGAGCGCCCCCTCCGACCTGTCGGCGAAGCCCCGCACCTCCGGCACGTCCGTCCCGTCCGTCTCGCCGAGCGGCGGCGCGAAGAAGCCGGCCGGCAACCCGCTGGCGGTGCCGGCGAGCTCCGGCACCGGCGAGCGCGTCGTGTACGCGCTGTCCGACCGCCGCGTGTGGCTGGTCGACGGCAAGGGCAAGGCGACCCGTACGTTCTCCGTGATGCCGAGCACGGTCGACCCGCTGCCGGGGGCGTACAAGGTGACCTCGCGCTCGGGTTCGGTCCGCGGTTCGGACGGCGTCCAGATCGAGCACGTGGTGCGCTTCGCGACCAACGAGGACGTCGCGATCGGCTTCAGCGCGGCGGTGGACGGCTCGACGCCGACCCCCGACCCGACGAAGAAGACCGGCGGCATCCGCATGAAGCGCGCCGACGGCGACGCGCTGTGGACCTTCGCGGTGATCGGCGCGAAGGTCGTCGTCGTCGCCTGAGGCGACTCTGGCTCCGGGGCGAGGCGTCGGGCGTCAGGCCTCAGGGCCATCTCGGGCCTCAGAGCCACCTCAGGCCTCCGGCCGCCTCAGGCAGCTTCGCCCCGCACGACCGGCGGCGCCGGCGGCCCAGGTGGCGCCGCCGCTTCGCTCTCCTCGGGCTGGGGCCGCGGCGGGGTCGAGAGGGCACGTGCGGCGGCGCAGGACGCCAGCAGCTCACTCATCGGTACGTGGTCCCGGCCGGGTTCCGCGCGCTCGGGCGTCGCCATGCATGCCTCCCGTAGGTTAGGTACACCTAACCAGCTCGTGCATCCATGTGACCACGGCTCGTGCGACCCACGCAACACCTTCCCGACACGTTGTCGGAACCTACGTACGGCGGCCGCGTCCGCTCAGAGCGCGCCCAGCTCCTCGTCGGCCCAGCGCGCCCCGACCCCGCGCAGCACGACCGTCCGCCGGTCGTCGTCGGTGTCCCCGGTCACCCGGTGGATGAGCAGGTGAAGCCGGTCGTCGGTCAGCTCCTCGACCTTGCCGTCGCCCCACTCGACGACCACCACCGACTCGGGCAGCGAGACGTCGAGATCGAGGTCCTCCATCTCGTCGAGCCCGCCGCCGAGGCGGTACGCGTCCACGTGCACCAGGGCCGGACCGCCGACCAGCGACGGATGGACCCGGGCGATCACGAACGTCGGGGACGTGACCGCGCCCCGCACCCCGAGCCCCTCGCCGAGGCCCCGGGTGAGCGTGGTCTTCCCGGCGCCGAGCTCGCCGGTGAGCATGACGAGGTCCCCGGGCCGGAGGATCTTCGCGAGCCGGCGGCCCAGCTCCTGCATCTGCTGGGGGGAGTCGACCGAGAGGGTCGCGCCGGACACGGGCGGGTGCGCTGCTTCCATACCCGCCAACTTAGCCCTTGCGGATGTCCGTCCTCGCCGCGGACGCCGCCGCCGTCGCCCCCGCGTCCGGCTCCGGCTCCGGAACGGCACCGGCCCGCACGAGGAGGTCGGCCAGCCGGTCGGTGACCACCTCGGGGTGCTCCAGCATCACCAGGTGCCCCGCGTCGGGGACGATCACCAGCTCGGCGTCCGGCAGGAGGTCGCCGATGGCCTCGGTGTGGGAACTGGGCGTCACCAGGTCGTTGTCGCCGGCGAGGGCGAGCGCGGGAAGGCCGTGGAAGGCGGCGAGGGCAGCCGCCTTGTCGTGCTCGGCGAACGCCGGATAGAAGGCGGCGACCACGTCGATCGGCGTCGACTCGATCATCCGCTCCGCGAACCGGGCCACCGCCGGATCCACGTCCTTCGACGAGAACGAGTACTTCTTGATCAGCCCGGCGAACAGGTCGGCGGTCGCCCGGCGCCCCCGCTCGACCAGCTCCGCCTGCGACCCGAGCGCCCGGAGCACCCCGGGCAGGACCCGCCGGACCGCGTTGACCCCCGCGATCGGCAGCCCGTACGACACCTCGCCCAGCTTTCCCGCCGACGTGCCGACGAAGGCGACGCCCACGACCCGGTCGCGGACCAGCTCCGGATACCGCTCGGCGAGCGCCATCACCGTCATGCCGCCCATCGAGTGCCCCACCAGCACCAGCGGGCCCTCGGGCGCGGCCGCGTCGAGCACCGCCTTCAGATCGCGGCCCAGCCGGTCGATGGAGACGGGCACCGCGTCGGGACCGGCCTGGGAGACCCCCTGCCCGGAGCGGCCGTGGCTGCGCTGGTCCCAGTGGACGCTCCGGACGAGACCGCGCAGCGCGGCCCGCTGGAAGTGCCAGGAATCCTGGTTGAGGCAGTAGCCGTGACTGAACACGACGGTCACCGGGGCGGGTTCCTTCCGCCCGAAGAGCCGCCTGCGGCGACCGGACGACGGATCCGGCTCGACCTCGTCCACCTCGTAGTACAGCACCGTCCCGTCGTCCGCCGACACCCGCCCCGGAGTGCCGCGCAGCCCGCCGTACGGGCCGGTGGCATCCAGTGCGAGCCGCGCCTTCTGCCGTACGGAACGGCCGACGGTCAACCGCTCGACGGCCACCCCGGCCGCCGCACCGGCGGCGAGGACGCCTACCGCGGCACCGGCGAACCCGGCCCGCCGCCAGCTCCTCGACTCGCCCACGCCGGCCCTCTCCTACTCGCCCAGATAGACCCGCGGCACGCGCGCGCCGATGCGGGTCACGATCTCGTACGCGATGGTGTCGGCGGCCACCGCCCAGTCCTCCGCGGTCGGCTCGCCCCGCTCCCCGGACCCGAACAGCACCGCCTCGGTGCCCGGCTCGGGGCTGTCGCCGCCGAGGTCGACCACGAACTGGTCCATGGCGACCCGCCCGGCGACCGTACGCACCCGGTCCCCGACGAGGACCGGCCCCCGCCCCGAGGCGTGCCGCGGAACCCCGTCCGCGTACCCCAGCGGGATCAGGCCCAGCGTCGTCTCCTCCGTGGTCACGTAGTGGTGCCCGTAACTCACCCCGTGCCCGGCCGGCACCCGCTTGACCAGCGCGACGCTCCCCTTCAGCGACATCACCGGCCGCAGCCCCAGCTCCGCCGAGGTGCCCAGCTCGGGACTCGGCGACACGCCGTACATCGCGATGCCGGGCCGCACCAGGTCGAAGTGCGCCTCGGGCAGCGTCAGCGTGGCCGGCGAATTCGCGATGTGCCGGACCTCGGGCTCGACACCCGCCTTCTCCGCGAAGTCGATCATCGAACGGAACAGGTCGAGCTGAGGCGCGATCGACGGATGGTGCGGCTCGTCGGCACACGCGAAGTGCGACCAGAGCCCCGTCACCTTCACCAGCCCCTGCGCCTCCGCCTTCAGCGCCTCCGTGACGAGCTCGGGCCAGTCGGCCGGCTGGCACCCGTTCCGCCCCAGGCCGGTGTCGGCCTTCAGCTGGATGCGCGCGCGCTTGCCGACCGCCTCCGCGGCCGCCACGACCTCCCGCAGGGCCCACATCCCGCTCACCGACATGTCCAGGCCCGCCTCGACGCCCTGGTCCCACGGGTCGCCCGGCGTCCACAGCCAGCACATCACCGGCACGTCCGTGATCCCCGCAGCCCGCAGCGCCAGCGCCTCCTGCGGAGTCGCCGTCCCCAGCCACTCCGCACCCGCGTCCAGGGCCGCGCGGGCACAGCGCAGCGCGCCGTGTCCGTACGCGTCGGCCTTCACCACGGCCATGATCCGGACGTGGGGGGCGACACGGGCGCGCAGCGTGCGGACGTTCGCACGCAGCGCGCCAAGGTCGATCTCGGCGCGGGCTCTGCGGGGCGGCGGTGTCTCAGTCATCGCGCCCAGTCTCTCAGGTGTCAGCTACCCGGCCGCTTCCCCCAGATGTAGACCCTGTCACCCTTGCGCAGCACCCCCCACAGTTTCTCCGCGTTCCGGTAGCTCAGATTCACGCATCCCCGGCTGCCCGTCGGCGTGGCGAGCTGCCCGTACACCGCGTGGAACGCCTGCCCCCCGCTGAAGAACTGCGCGAACGGCATCGGCGTGTCGTAGATCGACGACCAGTGGTTCTTGTGCCGCCAGTACACCTCGTGCCAGCCCTTCCTCGTGGCGTACCCGACCCGCCCGCTCCGGATGTTCACCACCGAGTACGTCACCTTCTTCCCCTTCTGCACCCACATGAGCTGCCGGTCCAGGTCCACACACGCCACCACGTACTTCTTCACCGGACACCGCTTCCCCGGGTCCAGCGACTTCCGCGCCGCCAGCAACTCCGCCCGCGCCCACGTCACCGGCCCCGCGTACCCGTTCGCCGGCTTGATCCGCTCCCTCACCTGGAACGCCCTGATCGCCTTGCAGTCCCCCACCGACTGCCTCCCGTCCACCCTCAGCCCCAGCAGCTTCTCCACCCGCCGCTGATACGTCCCCGTCTTCGCCGTACACGCCTCCGCCACCGCGCTCCTCGGCAACCACTCCACCGCCCCCTCCCCCTCCTCCTCCGGCTCCGGCACCGGCACCTCCCCCTCCGGCTGCAACGGCGGCAACACCTGGTCCGGCGTATCCATCGGATACTCCGCCCTCCCCCCGCCCACCACCCCCGGCACCAACACATCCCCCACTTCCCCCGGCTCCGGCGGCACCTCAGCAGCCACCCCCGCCCCACCCCCACACCAAGCCGCCACCATCACCAACACCACCGACGCCGTCCCACTTCTCCAATTGATCACCCACCCACCCAATCCCCACCCCGCCCCCCAAGCCCGCCGAAACCCACCCCTGGCCCAACGTTTTCCACCAACCGGGCCACGCCGACGACCCCGCCAGGCGGGGAGGCCACGTAGAGACGACGACCGCGTCGACCAGGGAGGCCACGCCGGGGGCGGGGCGGGGCGGAGCCGGGGCCGGGGGCAGGGCTGCGCGCGCCGGGGTGGGGTTCAGCAGCGCCGGGGGCGCTCTGCGGCCTGGGCGCAGCCGCACCGGGACGGGGGCGAGGCCGCGTGCTCGCGCCGCGGAGCCGGCGCGCTGGGGGTCCGGGGGCGTAGCCCCCGGGAAACTTCCCTACCCACTCCACCCCTACCGGCCCCCGGCAGGGTTTCGGGAAGGGGTGGGGTGGGGTGGGGGATCGAAAGGCGGGCTACGGCGTGGTGGTGACGTCGTGCCAGGCGGCGGGGAGGGAGTCCGCGACCTGGGTCGCGGTGAGAGGGGCGCCGGAGGAGGCGCGGCGGGCGGCGAGACCGTGGAGGTAGGCCCCGCAGGAGCCCGCGTCGACGGCGGGGAGGCCCGCGGCGAGGAGGGACCCGGCGAGGCCGGAGAGGACGTCGCCGCTGCCGGCGGTGGCGAGCCAGGGGGTGCCGGTCGGGTTGACCCGTACGGGACCGCCGTCGGGCCCGCACACCAGGGTCGTGGAGCCCTTCAGGAGGACCGTCGCGCCGAAGCGCGCCGCCAGTTCCCGGACGGCACCGAGCCGCCCCGCCTCCACGGCCTCGCGCGCGACGCCGAGCAGCGCCGCCGCCTCCCCCGCGTGCGGGGTGAGGAGGGTGGGGGCGGTGCGGGCCCGTACGGCGGCGGGGTCCAGCCCGCGCAGCCCGTCGGCGTCGACGAGGACGGGCACGTCGGAGGCGAGGACCTCGGTGACGAGGGAGGGCGCGTCGCCGAGGCCGGGGCCGACGACCCAGGCCTGGACCCGTCCGGCCTTCGACGGGGGTCCGGCGTGGACGAGGGTCTCGGGGTGCGCGGCGATGACCGCGTCGCCCGCGGGTCCGACGTACCGGACGGCCCCGGCACCGCCCCGCAGCGCCCCGGCGACGGCGAGGACCGCCGCGCCGGGGTAGCGGGCGGAGCCGGCGACGACGCCGAGGACGCCGCGCCGGTACTTGTCGCTCTCGGCGCCGGGTACGGGCAGCAGCCACGCCACGTCCTGGTGCTGGAGCGCCTCGACGTCGGGCACGCCGGGGAGGACGGGGGCGAGGCCGATGTCGACGAGCCGGAGCGCCCCGGCGTACTCGCGTGCCGGGTCGATGAGCAGTCCGGGCTTGTACGTGCCGAAGGTGATCGTCGCGTCGGCGCGCAGGGCCTCTCCCGCGACTTCTCCGGTGTCGGCGTCGACGCCGCTGGGGAGGTCGACGGCGACGACGACGGCGCCGGAGCCGCGGGCGGCGCGGGCGACGGGGACGGCGTCGGGCCGCAGTCCGCCGCGTCCGCCGATGCCGGTGATGCCGTCGAGGACGAGGTCGGCGACGGCGAGCGCGTCGAAGGGGTCGTCGGCGATCCGGCCGCCGGCGGCGCGGAGGGCCGCGAGCCCGCCGGGGTGGGTGCGCGTGCCGAGCGGGACGGCCGTGACGCCGGCTCCGCGCCGGGCGAGCCGTGCGCCGGCGTACAGCGCGTCGCCGCCGTTGTCGCCGCTGCCGACGAGCAGGACGACCCTGGCCCCGTACACCCGTCCCTTCCCGAGCAGGGAGCAGCAGGCGGCGGCGAGTCCGGCGGCGGCCCGCTGCATGAGCGCGCCTTCCGGCAGGCGGGCCATGAGGGCGGCTTCTGCGGCCCGTACGGTCTCGGCGCGGTGAGCGGTTCGCATGTCCGCAGTCTGCCGCAGTCCCCCTCCCCCCGCCCGGAGACCGCCACGAGCCACGACCCTCGGCAGAGCCCACGGCCCGCACGGCGGGCTCACACCTCCAACAGGGCCACAGCCCGCGCGGCAGGCCCACGCCGCCCCAGCACCACAGCCGGCACGGCAGACCCACACCCCCGGCAGGGCCACAGCCGCACGGCATGCTCACGCCGCCCCACGACAGGGCCCCCAAGCCCGTACGTCAGGCCCCCGACGGGGCCCACAAGCCCGCACGGCGGAGCCACGCCCCCCGGCAGCGCCACAGCCCACACAGCAGCACCGGCCCGCACGGCACCACAACCCCACACGGCAGGCCACGCCCCACCCCGGCCGCCCACCGCACGGACACCCGCCCCTGGCACGCCGAAGGCCCGGCCGCCCTCCGGCGACCGGGTCCCGGCCTGCACGAGCACCGAGCCCGGGGCGGGTCGGGTCGGGTCGGGTCGGACGCCTCGGCACCCGACCCGCCGACACCCTCGGATCGCCCCTTTACGCCCCTACGCCCCTACGCCGAGCGGCACCCCCGCACCGCACCCGCACCCGCACCCGCACCCGCACCCGCACCGAGCGCGGCTTCCCCGTCACGCCTCGGCGATGACCACCGCCGAGGCGACCCCGGCGTCGTGGCTGAGGGAGACGTGCCAGTTCTTGACGCCCAGTTCGGCCGCGCGGGCGGCGACGGTTCCGCGGACGCGGAGGCGGGGCTGTCCGGTGCCTTCGACGTACACCTCGGCGTCCGTCCAGAGGAGTCCGCCGGGCGCTCCGAGCGCTTTCGCAAGTGCCTCCTTCGCGGCGAACCGCACCGCGAGGGAGGCGGGGCCGCGCCGTTCGCCGCTCGGGAGCAGCATTTCGCGCTCGACGAAGAGGCGTTGGAGCAGCCCGGGCGTGCGCTCGATCGACGCGGCGAAGCGGTCGATCTCCGCCACGTCGATCCCCACCCCGATGATCATGTGTTACCTCACTCCACGGTCACTGATTTGGCCAGGTTGCGCGGCTGGTCGACCTCGTTGCCCCGCGCGGTGGCGAGCTCGCAGGCGAAGACCTGGAGCGGCACCGTGGAGACCAGCGGCTGGAGCAGCGTAGGCGTGGCCGGGATCCGGATGAGGTGGTCGGCGTACGGGACGACCGCTTCGTCCCCTTCTTCCGCGATGACGATGGTGCGGGCGCCGCGGGCGCGGATCTCCTGGATGTTGGAGACGATCTTGTCGTGGAGGACGGAGCGGCCCTTGGGCGAGGGGACGACCACGACGACCGGGAGGTCCTCCTCGATGAGCGCGATCGGTCCGTGCTTGAGCTCTCCCGCGGCGAAGCCCTCGGCGTGCATGTACGCGAGTTCCTTGAGCTTGAGGGCGCCTTCCAGGGCCACCGGGTAGCCGACGTGCCGGCCGAGGAAGAGGACGGTGTCCTTGTCGGCGAGCGAGCGGGCGAGGGCCCGGACGGGTTCCATCGTCTCCAGGACGCGTTCGACCTCGTCGCCGATGCGGGCGAGCTCGCGGACGACGGCGTGGATCTCGTCGCCCCACTTGGTGCCCCGTACCTGCCCGAGGTAGAGCGCGAGGAGGTAGCAGGCGACGAGCTGGGTGAGGAAGGCCTTCGTCGACGCGACGGCGACCTCGGGTCCGGCGTGGGTGTAGAGCACGGCGTCGGATTCGCGCGGGATGGTCGAGCCGTTGGTGTTGCAGACGGCGAGCACCTTCGCGCCCTGTTCGCGGGCGTGCCGGAGCGCCATCAGGGTGTCCATGGTCTCGCCGGACTGGGAGATCGCGATGACCAGGGTGCGCTGGCCGAGGATCGGGTCGCGGTAGCGGAACTCGCTGGCGAGCTCGACCTCGCAGGGGATCCGGGTCCAGTGCTCGATGGCGTACTTGGCGATCATCCCGGCGTGGAAGGCGGTGCCGCACGCGATGATGACGACCTTGTCGGCTTCGCGGAGGACGGCGTCCGGGATGCGCACCTCGTCGAGGGTGAGCCGGCCGGCGGTGTCGATCCGTCCGAGGAGGGTGTCGGCGACGGCCTTGGGCTGCTCGGCGATCTCCTTGAGCATGAAGTAGTCGTAGCCGCCCTTCTCGGCGGCGGAGGCGTCCCAGTCGACGTGGTAGGCCCGTACGTCGGCGGGCGAGCCGTCGAAGTCGGTGACGGTGACGCCGTCGCGGGTGAGTTCGACGACCTGGTCCTGGCCGAGTTCGATCGCCGAGCGGGTGTGGGCGATGAAGGCGGACACGTCGGAGGCGAGGAAGTTCTCGCCCTCGCCGACGCCGACGACGAGGGGCGAGTTGCGGCGGGCGCCGACGACGACGTCCGGCTGGTCGGCGTGGACGGCGACCAGGGTGAACGCCCCGTCGAGGCGGCGGCACACGAGCCGCATGGCCTCGGCCAGGTCTCCGGCGGAGGAGAACTCCTCGGCGAGGAGGTGGGCGACGACCTCGGTGTCCGTCTCGGAGCGCAGGTCGTGGCCGCGGTCGGCGAGTTCCTCCCGCAGCGCGGCGAAGTTCTCGATGATGCCGTTGTGGACGACGGCGACGCGCCCGGCGTTGTCCAGGTGCGGGTGCGCGTTGGCGTCGGTCGGCCCGCCGTGGGTGGCCCAGCGGGTGTGTCCGATGCCGACGGAGCCGCCGGCGAGCGGCCGGTCCACGAGCTCCTTCTCCAGGTTGACGAGCTTGCCCGCCTTCTTGGCCGCGGCGAGCCCTCCGTCGGAGAGCACGGCGACACCGGCCGAGTCGTAGCCCCGGTATTCGAGCCTCTTGAGGCCCGCGATCACCACATCAAGTGCCGACTGCCCGCCGGCATAACCCACGATTCCGCACATGGCGGCAGCCTATGGCGGAACCGGGCCCACCGGCCGGAGTCGGGCGGCACGGGTCGACGACCGTGTCGCGCCACGCTCCGGACCGGCTCGCGGTACCCGGACCGGCCGCCGGGACAGGCCGACGCGCGACCGGCCGCCGGACCGGCCGACGCGACCGGGGTCAGCCGGCGGGACCAGGATCGACCGACGCGACCAGGGTCAGCCGGCGGGACCGGGACAGGCCGACGCCGACCGAGGTCAGCCGGCGGGACCGGGACAGGCCGACGCGACCGGGGTCAGCCGAGCTTCGTGGCCTGCGCGTCGATCACGGCCTGCGGCAGCGCCTTGACCGTGCCGCCGAGGCTGAGGGTGGAGAAGGAGGCCAGGGTGTTGCCCTTGCGGAGGACGACCAGCTTGGTGACGAACGGTTCGCCGTCCATGTCGGTGGTGATCGTCCAGGCGAGCGCCTCGTCACCCGCGGACACCGTCTCCGGCGCGACCTTCGTGATCTTCGTCTTCTCGCCGCCGCCGATGAGGGTGAAGCCGCCGGCGCAGTCGGTGCCGGCCGTCTTGTAGGAGGCGAAGGCCTCCTGGGCGCCCTGTCCCTCGTACGAGCCGAGCGTCACGCTGGTGACCGGGGCGGAGAGCGCGCCGAGGGCGTCCGCGGGCGAGGCGGTGGCGCCGGTCTTCGGCACCTCGATGGCCTTGCGCTGGGCGGAGGCGGCGGCCGTCCCGGCGGCGACGGACGACATGCCGTCGGCGATCGGCTTGCAGGCGGGCTTGTCGGTGGAGACGGCGTCGGACTTCACGAGGTCCGCGGCCTTGGCCTTCTGCACCTGGTAGCCGGGCAGGTCCGCCTGCTCGACGATGAGCTCGTCCAGCTCGGCGGCGGTGAGCGCCTTGGCCGGGGGCTCGCCGGTCGCGGAGGCGGAGGTGGTGGGCGCGGCGGTCTTGCCGGCGTCCTTGGCGTCGTCGCCCTTCTCCCCGCTGCCGCACGCGGTGGCGAGCAGGGCGAGGGAGACGGCGGTGGCGGCGACGACGGCGCTTCGGATGGGCGTACGCATCTGAGGTGGCTCTCGGCTTCTCTTCGTGGTGACTCGCGCCGCCTCGTGGCGGCTCCCCCCGCGTGAAGTACGGAGCCCACGCGGCATGAGCATGATCCCCCTGGGGGAAGGGGCGGACAACGGCTTTTGTCGCGTGACCGACCCCACGGCCCACGGACGCCCGCGACCCCCGACAATGGCGGGGTGATCACTTCGCCGCCACGAAGCTCCAACGGAGACGGTCCCCGCAACGGCAGCGGGAACGGCACCGGCCCCCGCCGGCCGTCCGAGGCCACCCCGTACGTCGACTTCACCCGGGCCGAGTGGAGCGACCTCCGCGACAAGACGCCCCTGCCGCTCACCGCCGACGAGGTCGAGCGGCTGCGCGGCCTGGGCGACGTCATCGACCTCGACGAGGTCCGGGACGTCTATCTGCCGCTGTCCCGGCTGCTCAACCTGTACGTGCAGGCGACGAGCGGCCTGCGCGGCGCCCTGAACACCTTCCTCGGCGAGAGCGCCGAGCAGCGCGGCACGCCGTTCGTCATAGGGGTCGCCGGTTCGGTGGCCGTCGGCAAGTCGACGGTCTCCCGCCTCCTGCAGGCGCTGCTCGCCCGCTGGCCGGAGCACCCGCGGGTGGAGCTGGTGACCACGGACGCCTTCCTCTACCCGATGGAGGAGCTGAAGGCGCGCGGCCTGATGTCCCGCAAGGGCTTCCCCGAGTCGTACGACCGCCGGGCCCTGACCCGCTTCGTCGCGGACGTCAAGGCGGGCAAGGAGGAGGTCACGGCCCCGGTCTACTCGCACCTGATCTACGACCGCGTGCCCGGCGAGCGGCTCGTCGTCCGCCGCCCGGACATCCTCATCGTGGAGGGGCTGAACGTCCTCCAGCCGGCCCTGCCCGGCAAGGACGGCCGCACCCGGGTGGGTCTCGCCGACTACTTCGACTTCTCGGTGTACGTGGACGCGCGGCCGGAGGACATCGAGCGCTGGTACCTGAACCGCTTCCGGAAGCTGCGCGACACCGCGTTCCAGGACCCGTCCTCGTACTTCCGGCGCTGGACGCAGGTCTCCGAGGAGGAGGCCTTCGACTACGCGCGCACGATGTGGCGGACGATCAACAAGGTGAACCTGCTGGAGAACGTGGCCCCGACCCGCGGCCGGGCGACCCTCGTCGTCCGCAAGGGCCCCGACCACAAGGTGCAGCGCCTGAGCCTCCGGAAGCTCTGACCTCCGTACGCTCTCCCCATGCTGCATCTCCGGATGATCGTCCCGCCCGACCGCACCTCGGCCGCGGTCCGGCTGATCGAGTCGACGGTGGGCACCACCCATCTGGTGGTGCTGCCCGGCGCGGCCCGGGACCCCTCGGGCGATCTGGTGCTGTGCGACGTGGCCCGCGAGGCCGGGGACGAACTGCTCGGCGGACTGCGCGGGCTGAGGATCGATCAGGACGGTTCGATCGCCGTCGACAACATCTACCTCTCCCTGTCGGCGCGGGCCGACGCGGCCGAGGAGGAGGCCCCGGGCGAGCCCGCGGACGCGGTGATCTGGGAGCAGCTGGCGGGGGCGACGCACGAGGAGTCGACGCTCTCCATCACGTACAGCGCGTTCATGATCCTGGCGACGATGATCGCGGCCTGCGGTGTCGTCCTGGACAACGCGATCCTGATCGTGGGCGCGATGGCGGTCGGGCCGGAGTTCGGACCGCTGGCCGGGATCTGTACGGCGGTCGTGCAGCGTGCCCCGAAGCTGGCGGCCCGCTCACTGTTCGCGCTGGTCGTCGGCTTCGCGGTCGCGATCGTGGCGACGACGGTGTTCAGCCTGGGGATGGACGCGCTCGACCTGTTCAGCAGGTCCCAGCTGGAGGCGGACCGGCCCAACACCCGGTTCATCTGGCAGCCGGACCCGTTCTCCTTCGTGGTGGCGCTGCTCGCGGGCGCGGCCGGCACCCTCTCGTTGACCTCCGCCAAGTCGGGGGCCCTGGTCGGGGTGGCGATCTCGGTGACGACGGTCCCGGCGGGCGCGAACGCGGCGGTGGCGCTCAGCTACGGCGACCTGAGCCAGACGTGGGGCTCGATCGAGCAGCTGGGGCTCAACCTCTTCGGCATCATGTTGGCCGGGACGCTCACGCTGTACGGGCAGAAGCTGCTGTGGCGCACCCAGCGCGGACGGTGGCGCCGCGAACCCGGCCCCGAGCAACACGGATGAGGGCCCCCGCCGAACCGGCGGGGGCCCTCGCCCTTGCATGACGGTGCTTCAGAAAGGCTAGCCCAGCGCGGACTTCACGACGTCCGCGAGGCGCTGCGCGACGGCGCGGGCCTGCTCGATGTCGGCGGCCTCGACCATGACGCGGACCAGCGGCTCGGTGCCGGAGGAGCGGAGCAGGACGCGGCCGGTGGAGCCCAGCTCGCGCTCGGCCTCGGTGACGGCCGCGGCGAGCTCGCCGGAGGTGGTCACCCGCGACTTGTCGACGTCCTTGACGTTGATGAGGATCTGCGGCAGGCGCTCCATCACGCCGGCGAGGTCCGCGAGGGACTTGCCGGTGGCGGCGACGCGGGCGGCCAGCATCAGGCCGGTGAGGGTGCCGTCGCCGGTGGTGGCGTGGTCGAGCACGATGACGTGCCCGGACTGCTCGCCGCCGAGCGCGTAGTCGTTCTCCTTCATGGACTCCAGGACGTAGCGGTCGCCGACCGCGGTCTGGACGAGGTTGAGGCCCTCGCGTTCCATGGCGAGCTTGAAGCCCAGGTTCGACATGACGGTCGCGACGACGGTGTCGCCGCGGAGCGTGCCGGCCTCGCGCATCGCGAGGGAGAGGACGGCGAGGATCTGGTCGCCGTCGACCTCTTCGCCCGCGGCGTCCACGGCGAGGCAGCGGTCGGCGTCGCCGTCGTGGGCGATGCCCAGGTCGGCGCCGTGCTCGACGACGGCCGCCCGGAGCAGGCCCAGGTGGGTGGAGCCGCAGCCGTCGTTGATGTTGAGGCCGTCGGGCTGGGCGCCGATGGTGACGACCTGGGCGCCGGCCCGGGTGAAGGCCTCGGGCGAGACGCGGGCGGCGGCGCCGTGGGCCTCGTCGAGGACGATCTTGAGGCCGTCGAGCCGGTTGGGGAGGACGGAGATCAGGTGGGAGACGTACGTCTCGAAGCCCTCGTCGTAGTCGCGCACGCGGCCGACGCCGGCACCGGTCGGGCGCTCCCAGGGGGCGCCGGTGCGGTGCTCCTCGTACACGGCCTCGATCTTGTCCTCGAGGTCGTCGGCGAGCTTGTGGCCGCCGCGCGCGAAGAACTTGATGCCGTTGTCGGGCATGGCGTTGTGGCTGGCGGAGAGCATCACGCCGAGGTCGGCGCCGAGGACGCCGGTGAGGTGGGCCACGGCCGGGGTGGGCAGCACGCCGACGCGCAGCACGTCGACGCCTGCGCTGGCGAGGCCGGCCACGACGGCGGCCTCCAGGAACTCTCCGGAGGCGCGGGGGTCACGCCCGACGACGGCGGTCGGCCGGTGTCCCTCGAAGGTGCCCGCCTCGGCCAGCACGTGCGCCGCCGCGACCGACAGACCGAGCGCGAGCTCCGCCGTCAGGTCCGCGTTGGCGACACCGCGTACGCCGTCCGTGCCGAAGAGTCGTCCCACAGCTGTCCTCCGAGAAATACGTGCCCAAGCTGATGAAAGAAGTTATGAAAAAACGTACGCCCCGACGGCACGGGCAGTGCCGCCGGGGCGTACGAAAACAGTCCGAGCAGGCGTGATTAACGCTTGCTGTACTGCGGGGCCTTACGGGCCTTCTTGAGACCGGCCTTCTTGCGCTCGACCGCACGGTCGTCGCGGGAGAGGAAGCCGGCCTTCTTCAGCGCCGGGCGGTTGTTCTCGACGTCCGCCTCGTTCAGCGCACGGGCCACACCGAGGCGCAGGGCGCCGGCCTGGCCGGAGACACCGCCACCCGCGATGCGGGCGATGACGTCGTAGCGGTTGTCGAGCTCGAGCACCTTGAAGGGCTCGTTGACTTCCTGCTGGTGCACCTTGTTGGGGAAGTAGTCCTCAAGGGTGCGACCGTTGATCTTCCACTTGCCGGTGCCCGGAACGATCCGGACGCGGGCGATGGCGTTCTTGCGACGGCCCAGGCCGGCGGCCGGCTGCGGGTCGCCGAAGCGGGACGCGAGCGACTCGGAGGTGTACTCACCCTCGACGAGCTCGGTCTCGGTGGTGTACTCCTCGACGCCCTCGAACTCGTCGACGGGGGTCTCGGGGGTGGTCTCGGCCACGATGCTCCTCAGATTTCTTTCGTTCTTAGGGGGTGTGGCCGGAACTACTGCGCGACCTGGGTGATCTCGAACGGAACCGGCTGCTGCGCAGCGTGCGGGTGGTTCTCGCCCGCGTAGACCTTCAGCTTCGAGATCATCTGACGGCCCAGGGAGTTCTTGGGGATCATGCCCTTGATGGCCTTCTCGACGGCCTTCTCGGGGTTCTTGTCCAGCAGCTCGTCGTAACGGACGGAGCGCAGACCACCCGGGAAGCCGGAGTGGCGGTACGCCAGCTTCTGGGTCTTCTTGTTGCCGGACAGGTGGACCTTGTCAGCGTTGATGATGATGACGAAGTCGCCCATGTCCATGTGCGGGGCGTAGACCGGCTTGTGCTTGCCTCGCAGGAGGTTCGCAGCCGTGGTCGCCAGACGGCCCAGGACGATGTCCTGCGCGTCGATGATGTGCCACTGGCGAGTGACATCGCCGGGCTTGGGGCTGTACGTACGCACTTCGTAGCCTTCGCTTCTTCAGTGGATGGAGTCCAGACACACCTGAAGCGATCATGCAGCTGGGGCCTGCACTGCCGGGAACAACGCCCGTATGCGAGCCACTGGTAACTGCTCCAGGGAACCTGCGTAAGGGCCCTTCGCGTGAGAACGACGAAGCCAATACGCATAACAAACCGCAACAGTACCCGCGCCACCCCCGACGGGTCAAAACGCCCCGGGACAAGACCCGAACCCGAGGCGCGCAGCCGCGCCCGACCGCCGACCGCCCCAGGTCAGCGCACCCGCTCGACCCGTCGCTCGTCCCACACCGGCTCGGTCGTCTCCCGTACGACCCCGTCCGACCCGAAGACCAGGAACCGGTCGAAGGACTTCGCGAACCACCGGTCGTGGGTCACGGCGAGCACCGTGCCGTCGTACGCCTCCAGACCGTCCTGGAGGGCCTCCGCCGACTCCAGGTCCAGGTTGTCCGTGGGCTCGTCGAGCAGCAGCGCCGTGGTGCCCGCCAGCTCCATGAGCAGGATCTGGAACCGTGCCTGCTGCCCGCCCGAGAGCTTGTCGAAGGACTGGTCGCCCTGCCGCTCCAGCTCGTACCGGCGCAGCATCGACATCGCTCCGCCCCGGTCCTTGGCGTGTTCCGTCCACAGGATGTCGACGAGCGGCCGTCCGGTCAGCTCCGGGTGCGCGTGGGTCTGCGCGAAGTGCCCCGGCACCACGCGGGCGCCCAGCTTCCAGTCACCCGTGTGGGCGACTGTCGGATCCCCCGCGAGCAGCCGCAGGAAGTGTGACTTGCCCGACCCGTTGGAGCCGAGGACGCCGACCCGCTCCCCGTAGAAGATCTCCAGCGAGAACGGCTTCATGAGACCGGTCAGCTCAAGGTTCTCGCAGGTCACGGCACGCACACCGGTCCTGCCGCCGCGCAGCCGCATCTTGATGTCCTGCTCGCGCGGCGGCTCGGGCGGCGGACCCGCCTCCTCGAACTTCCGCAGCCGCGTCTGGGCGGCGGCGTACCGGGAGGCCATCTCGTGGCTGACCGCGGCGGCCTGCCGCAGGTTGACCACGAGCTTCTTCAGCTGGGCGTGCTTCTCCTCCCAGCGCCGCTTCAGCTCCTCGAAGCGGGCGAACCGCTCGCGCCGCGCCTCGTGGAAGGTGTCGAAACCGCCACCGTGCACCCAGACGTCCGAACCGGCCGGCCCGGGCTCGACCGCGACGATCTTCTGCGCGCCCCGGGAGAGCAGCTCCCGGTCGTGCGAGATGAACAGCACGGTCTTACGGGTCTCCCGCAGCCGCTCCTCCAGCCAGCGCTTGCCGGGGACGTCGAGATAGTTGTCCGGCTCGTCGAGGAGCAGCACCTCGTCGGAGCCCCGCAGCAGGGACTCCAGGACGAGCCGCTTCTGCTCTCCGCCGGAGAGCGTCCGCACCTCCCGGAACTGCGCCTTCTCGTACGGCATGCCGAGCGCGGCCATGGTGCAGATGTCCCAGAGCGTCTCCGCCTCGTACCCCTGCACCTCGGCCCAGTCGCTGAGGGCCTGCGCGTACTTCATCTGCGCGGCCTCGTCGTCGACGGTCATGATCAGGTGCTCGGCCTCGTCGACCGCCTTCGCGGCCTCCCTGATCCGGGGCTGGGCGACCGAGACCAGCAGGTCGCGGACGGTGGACTCGTCCCGCACCGAGCCGACGAACTGCGGCATCACGCCGAGTCCCCCGCTGACGGTGACACTGCCGCCGTGCGGCTGGAGCTCCCCGGAGATCAGCCGGAGCAGTGTGGTCTTGCCGGCGCCGTTGGCCCCGACGAGGGCGACGACGGCGCCCTCCCCGACCCGGAAGGAGGCGTCCCCGAGGAGGACCCTCCCGTCCGGAAGGTAGTACTCAAGATGCGCGGCCTCGACATGTCCCATGAGGTGCATTGTCGCCGCCCGCGTCCGCTGCGCCCAACCGGTTTAGGATGCGCGGCATGAGCTTTGGGGGACCGCAGTGGCCGCAGGAGCCGCAGCAGCAGGGGCAGCAGGGGTACGGACAGCAGCCCGGGCACGGGCAGCAGCCGGGATACGGACCGCAGCAGCCGTACGGCGGCCCGCAGGGCTTCGGGCAGCCGACCGACCCGCAGGGCTTCGGGCAGCCGACCGGGCAGCCGAACCCCTTCCCGGGCGCACCGGATCCCTTCCCGGGCGCGCAGGGCGGCGGTCAGACCCCTGACTGGGGTGCCCTCGCCGCGGCCTCGGCCAGCCGCAGCCGCCGCAAGCGCTGGCTGCTGATCGGCGGCGGGGCGCTGGCCACGCTCGCGGTGGGCGCGATCGTCGCCACCGCCGTCGTGACCACGAACAGGAACAACGACACGGCGAAGAACGGCGGCGGGGACCCCACCGGCGCGGTCTCCCCCACCGGGACGCCCACCCCCGAGCCGACGTTCTCGTCGGTGGCGCCGCCGCCCCCGCCGAACCCGATGGACTACATCTCGGACCCGAAGAAGGACAAGGCCCCGCTCACCGCCGAGGGCCTCTTCCCGGGCAAGCAGATGTCCATGAACAAGCGCAGCTACAAGAAGGGCGCCACCTCCGCCACGACGAACTGCGCGTCCGTCACCCAGGGCGGCCTCGGCACCGTCCTGAAGCAGAACGGCTGCCAGCGCGTGCTCCGCGCCACCTACGTCAAGGACGGCGTCGCCATCACCGTCGGCGTCGCCGT
Organism: Streptomyces sp. NPDC056361; assembly: GCF_042262805.1. NCBI lineage: Bacteria > Bacillati > Actinomycetota > Actinomycetes > Kitasatosporales > Streptomycetaceae > Streptomyces > Streptomyces sp. NPDC056361. Next base: position 21,750 of record NZ_JBHJQI010000056.1, on the reverse strand, counting down.
CTTCCCGTCCGAGGCCGCGGCCCAGAAGGCGAAGGGCCAGGCCACCGGCGGCATCGCCCCGCTGGTCGGCGCGGGCGTGCGTGACTTCTGCCACGCCACGGTCTGCCTGCGCCGCGCGAACTCGATCGGCCGGTACGCGTACTTCACCCAGGCCGGGTTCGCCGACGGCAAGAAGGTCACCAAGGCCGACAAGCCCGTCTTCCAGGCCAGTGACGACCTCGGCACCTTCGCCTTCAACCAGATCTACGCCCGCGGCCGCTCCCAGGCCTCAGCAGCAGCCGGCGCTCCCGGGGAGTGACCGCTTGTTCCTGGCCTCCACGCTGCGGGCGGCCAGGAGCTCGTCGGCCGGGTAGCCGACCTCTTCGAGGGTGAGCCCGTGCGGCCGTACGACGTGCACGGACGAGTCCCGGACCCCGGCGGCGAGCACCTTGCCCGGCCAGTCCACCGGCCGGTGCCCGTCGCCGACGAACAGCATCGCGCCGACCAGCGAGCGGACCATGTTGTGGCAGAAGGCGTCCGCCTTGACGGTCGCCTCCAGGACGCCGTCGGCACGCCGCTCCCACCGCAGCACCTGGAGCGTGCGGATGGTGGTCGCGCCCTCGCGCTTCTTGCAGTACGCGGCGAAGTCGTGCTCGCCGACGAGCGCGGTGGCCGCCTCGTTCATGGCGTCCATGTCGAGGGCCCAGTCGTGCCACAGGACGTGCCCGCGCAGCAGCGGGTCGACGCCGCCGGGGTTGTCGGTGACCCGGTAGGCGTACCGGCGCCAGATCGCGGAGAAACGGGCGTTGAAGCCGGCGGGAGCCTCCTCGACCTTCCACACCCGGACGTCGTGGGAGAGCCGCCCGGCGAGCCGCCGCAGCAGCTTGTCCCGGTGCTCCTCCCACAGCTCCACGGGCAGGTCGACGTGCGCGACCTGGCCGCGCGCGTGCACCCCCGCGTCGGTCCGGCCGGCGACGGTCAGCTCGTACGTCTCCGTGGACCGCGTCACGGTCCGCAGGGCTTCCTCGATGTCCCCCTGCACGGTCCGGCGCCCCTGGGCCTGCTTGGCCCAGCCGGAGAAGTCCCTGCCGTCGTACGAAAGGTCAAGGCGTACCCGTACGAACCCGTCCTGCACGTCATCGCTCACGCGGAAATCCTCTCAAACACACGGGAGCGGGCCCGCACCCCAGGGGGTACGGGCCCGCTCGCGAGAAACGTCGGAAAAACGCTTACGCGTCCTTCGACTCCTCGGCCGGAGCCTCGGCGGCCGCGTCGGCCTCCTTGACGGCGCGCACGGTGGCGGCCTCGGCCTCGGCGACGGTCGCCTTCTTGGCGATCTCGCCCTCGACCAGCTCGATCACGGCCATCGGGGCGTTGTCGCCACGACGGTTGCCGATCTTGGTGATACGGGTGTAACCACCCGGACGCTCCGAGTAGCGCGGGGCGATCTCGGTGAAGAGGGTGTGGACGATCCCCTTGTCGGTGATCGACTGCAGCACCAGGCGACGGTTGTGGATGTCGCCCTTCTTCGCCTTGGTGATCAGGCGCTCGGCGACCGGACGCAGGCGACGGGCCTTGGCCTCGGTGGTGGTGATGCGGCCGTGCTCGAACAGCGACTTCGCCAGGTTGGCGAGCAGCAGCTTCTCGTGCGCGGCGGAACCGCCGAGGCGGGCACCCTTCGCGGGACGCGGCATGGTGTTTCTCCTTGTGATCTGCACCGGCCGTATGAGGTACCGGTGTCAGTGTCCGAGCGGGCGGATACCCGTCGGAGATCCGGGCTGCGCCCGGAAGGGGGCGCGGGGACTGCGCGATCAAGCACAGCGCACCCGCACCCGAGTACGGACCGTGAGGCCCGAGCTCTTAGTACTGCTCGGTCTCGACGAAACCGGCGTCCGCGTCGTCGTCGGCGCCGAAGGCGTCGGCGGCGGCGGTCGGGTCGAATCCGGGCGGGCTGTCCTTGAGGGCCAGGCCCATGCCGGCCAGCTTCGCCTTGACCTCGTCGATCGACTTCGCACCGAAGTTGCGGATGTCGAGCAGGTCGGCCTCGGAACGCGCCACGAGCTCACCCACGGAGTGGATGCCCTCGCGCTTGAGGCAGTTGTACGAACGAACGGTGAGCTCGAGCTCCTCGATCGGCAGCGCCAGGTCGGCGGCGAGGGCGGCGTCCGTGGGGGACGGGCCCATGTCGATGCCCTCGGCGTCGATGTTGAGCTCGCGCGCCAGACCGAACAGCTCGACCAGGGTCTTACCGGCGGACGCCATGGCGTCACGCGGGCGCATGGCCTGCTTGGTCTCGACGTCGACGATCAGCTTGTCGAAGTCGGTGCGCTGCTCGACACGGGTCGCCTCGACCTTGTACGTGACCTTGAGCACCGGCGAGTAGATGGAGTCGACCGGGATGCGACCGATCTCCTGGCCCACCTGCTTGTTCTGCACGGCGGAGACGTAGCCGCGACCGCGCTCGACGGTCAGCTCCATCTCCAGCTTGCCCTTGCCGTTGAGCGTGGCGAGGACGAGGTCGGGGTTGTGCACCTCGACACCGGCCGGGGGCGCGATGTCGGCGGCGGTGACCAGACCCGGGCCCTGCTTGCGCAGGTACATCACGACCGGCTCGTCGTGCTCCGAGGAGACGACCAGCTGCTTGATGTTCAGGATGAGGTCGGTGACGTCCTCCTTGACGCCCGGCACGGTGGTGAACTCGTGCAGGACACCGTCGATGCGGATGCTGGTGACAGCGGCACCCGGGATCGAGGAGAGGAGGGTACGGCGGAGGGAGTTGCCGAGGGTGTAGCCGAAGCCCGGCTCCAGCGGCTCGATCACGAACCGGGAGCGGAACTCGTCGACGACCTCTTCGGTCAGCGACGGACGCTGAGCGATCAGCATGTCTCTTTGTCCTTCAGTCGTGGACGCCCACTATTTGACGCCCTACGGATCACTTCTGTACTGCAAGGGTACGGGCGGCACGGTCCGAAGAGCCGTACCGCCCGAAGTCCTCAGGTCAAGCAGCCGTGCGTCAGACGCGGCGGCGCTTGGGGGGACGGCAGCCGTTGTGCGGCGTGGGGGTGACGTCCTGGATCGAACCGACCTCGAGGCCCGTGGCCTGGAGGGAGCGGATCGCGGTCTCGCGGCCGGAGCCCGGACCCTTGACGAAGACGTCGACCTTGCGCATGCCGTGCTCCTGCGCGCGGCGAGCGGCCGACTCGGCGGCCATCTGCGCGGCGAACGGGGTGGACTTGCGCGAGCCCTTGAAGCCGACGTGGCCGGCGGAGGCCCAGGAGATCACGTTGCCCGAGGGGTCCGTGATCGAGACGATCGTGTTGTTGAACGTGCTCTTGATGTGCGCGTGGCCGTGAGCGACGTTCTTCTTTTCCTTGCGGCGCACCTTCTTGGCAGCGCCCTGACGACCCTTGGGGGGCATCTATAACTCCTACGGGAGGTGGTCGGTCCTACAGCGAAGACCGCTTGGTCAAGCGTCCGCTGAGGACTACTTCTTGCCCGGCTTCTTCTTGCCGGCGATGGCGCGACGCGGGCCCTTGCGGGTACGAGCGTTCGTGCTGGTGCGCTGGCCGCGGACGGGCAGGCCACGGCGGTGGCGGAGGCCCTGGTAGCAGCCGATCTCGACCTTGCGGCGGATGTCGGCGGCGATCTCGCGACGGAGGTCACCCTCGGTCTGGAGGTTGGCGTCCACGTACTCGCGGATCTTGACGAGGTCTTCCTCGGCAAGGTCGCGGACACGGGTCGACGGGTTCACACCGGTCGAGGCGAGGATCTCCTCGGACCGGGTGCGCCCGATGCCGAAGACGTAGGTGAGTGCGACCACCACACGCTTTTCGCGCGGGATGTCAACACCGGAAACGCGTGCCATTCAATGGCTCCTGTGTTCTCGGGGGTCTGCTGCAGAACCGCTCCCGACCGCCGACCGCTCCAGTCGGAACAGTGGTACGTCCGGGTCCCCGGCCCCCGCCGGAGGTGCCGTCAACCGTGGAACACGGCCCGACGGGCTCTGCGTATGTACGTATTGCTATGCGTCGCGCGAAGAACTGCGAAATGCAGGTCGGTCGGCGTGCGTCAGCCCTGGCGCTGCTTGTGGCGCAGGTTGTCGCAGATGACCATGACCCGGCCGTGACGGCGGATCACCTTGCACTTGTCGCAGATCTTCTTGACGCTCGGCTTGACCTTCATGGGATGTGAGGTTCTCCGGGTCAGTGCCACCACCCGCGCGCGAAGGCGGGGTGCGGGCAAGATCTACTTGTACCGGTAGACGATCCGGCCACGCGTCAGGTCGTACGGAGAGAGCTCCACCACGACCCGGTCGTCCGGAAGGATTCGGATGTAGTGCATCCGCATCTTGCCGGAGATGTGCGCGAGGACCTTGTGACCGTTCTGGAGCTCCACCTTGAACATGGCGTTCGGGAGGGACTCGATCACGGTGCCCTCGATTTCGATGGCACCTTGCTTCTTGGCCACGCTTCGCCTTTCGAATCGGCTACCTTGATCGACTCTCGCCGCCGTATGCGGACACACGGGTACACGAGAGCCGACGCATCAGTCTACGTCAGGCCCCAGGAAAAGACGAATCGGGAAGTCTGCCCACGCCAGGAGATCCTTACGCAACCCACCACGCCGAACCCCCAGCACCTTTCCCACGCCTTACGCCGGCGGCCCGAACGCCCACTCCGGAACTACGCCAGCGGGTCCGGCGCGGCCGTCACGCCCAGCTCGGCCAGCTTCGCCTTGCCGCCGTCCACCGCGGTCAGGACCAGGGGGCCCTCCTCGGTGAGGGCGATGGAGTGCTCCCAGTGGGAGGACCAGGTCTTGTCGGTGGTGATGACGGTCCAGTCGTCCTTGAGGACCTCGGTGTGGGGGGTGCCGAGGGAGACCATGGGCTCGATGGCGAGGCAGAGGCCGGGGACGAGCTTGGGGCCCTTGCCGCGCTTGCGGGAGACGTAGTTCAGGAGGTGCGGGTCCATGTGCATCTCGGTGCCGATGCCGTGGCCGCCGTAGTCCTCGATGATCCCGTAGCGGCCGAGGCTGTGGTCGCCGACCGCGGGGCGGGGCTGCCGCTTGATGTACGTCTCGATCGCCTTGGAGATGTCGACGAGGCGGTTGCCGAGCTTCATGGCCGCGATGCCGGCCCACATCGACTCCTCGGTGACCCGGGAGAGCTCGACGAGCTCGGGCGCGTGCCCGGTGCCCACGAAGGCCGTGTAGGCCGCGTCGCCGTGCCAGCCGTCGACGATCGCGCCGGCGTCGATGGAGATGATGTCGCCGTCCTTGAGGACGGTCTTGTCGTCGGGGATGCCGTGGACGACGACCTCGTTCACCGAGGTGCAGATCGTCGCGGGGAAGCCGCCGTACCCGAGGAAGTTCGACTTCGCCCCGTGGTCGGCGATGACCTTCCGCGCGACCTCGTCCAGGTCCTTCGTCGTGGCGCCCGGCACGGCCGCCTCGCGGGTCGCCGCGTGGATGGCGGCGACGACCAGCCCCGCCTCGCGCATCTTCGCGATCTGCTCGGGGGTCTTGATCTGCACCATCGTGGCCGCGGCCTTTCCATCGAGTACGGGGAACAGAACAACGATACGGCCGCGGCGCCCCTGAGGGGCACCGCGGCCGTATCGCACGAACCAGGGGTTACTTCTTGAGCGCGTCCATCGCCTTGGCGGTGACCTCGTCCACCTTGCCGAGCGCCAGGATCGTCTCCACCAGGTTCTGCTCCCGGTAGTAGTCGATGATCGGCTCGGTCTCGGTGTGGTAGACCGCCAGACGCTTGCGGACGGTCTCCTCCGTGTCGTCGTCGCGCTGGTACAGCTCGCCGCCGCAGGCGTCGCAGACGCCCTCGGTCTTCGGAGCGTTGTACGTCACGTGGAAGACGTGCGCGGAGTCCTTGCGGCAGATGCGTCGACCCGCGATCCGCTTCACGACCTCGTCCTCGGGGACCTCAAGGTCCAGGACCGCGTCCAGCTCGATGCCGCCCGCCTTGAGGAACGCGTCCAGAGCCTGGGCCTGGGCCACGTTCCGCGGGAACCCGTCGAGCAGGAAGCCGCCCTCGGCGTCCGCCTGGCGCATGCGGTCCTCGGCCATCCCGATCGTCACGGAGTCCGGCACGAGCTGGCCGGCCTTCATGTACGACTGCGCCTCTACGCCCAGCGGCGTGCCCTGCGAAATGTTGGCACGGAACAGGTCGCCCGTAGAGATGTGCGGGATGCCCAGGTTCTTGGCGAGGTACGCAGCCTGCGTGCCCTTACCCGCACCGGGCGGTCCGACGAGGACGATTCGCATCAGCGGAGGAACCCTTCGTAATTGCGCTGCTGGAGCTGGCTCTCGATCTGCTTCACGGTCTCCAGCCCCACACCCACGATGATGAGGATGCTCGTCCCACCGAAGGGGAAGTTGGCATTGGCGCCACCGAAGCCTGCCAACGCCATCGTCGGCACAAGAGCGATCAGACCCAAGTACAGCGAGCCCGGCCAAGTGATCCGGTTGAGCACGTAGCTCAGGTACTCGGCAGTAGGTCGACCAGCCCGGATACCCGGGATGAAGCCACCATACTTCTTCATGTTGTCGGCAACTTCCTCGGGGTTGAACGAGATCGCCACGTAGAAGAAGGCGAAGAACACGATCAGGAGGAAGTACGCGGCGATGTAATACGGGTGGTCACCCTTGACGAAGTGGGCTTCGATCCAGGTCTTCCACCCCGCGGTGGAGTTCGAGAACTGCGCGATCAAGGCCGGGATGTAGAGCAGCGACGACGCGAAGATGACAGGAATCACACCTGCCTGATTCACCTTCAACGGGATGTAAGTGGACGTTCCGCCGTAGGAGCGTCGACCGATCATGCGCTTCGCGTACTGCACCGGAATGCGCCGCTGGGCCTGCTCGACGAAGACCACGAGGGCCACCATCACGAAGCCGATGAGGATGACGGTGCCGAACTCGATCCAGCCCTTGGCGAGCTTGCCGCTCTCCTTGATGGCCCACAGGGCGCCCGGGAAGCCGGCGGCGATCGAGATGAACATGAGAATCGACATACCGTTGCCGATGCCGCGGTCGGTGATGATCTCGCCGAGCCACATGACGATGCACGTGCCGGCGGTCATCGTGATGACCATGGTGGCGATGGTGAAGATCGACGGATCCGGCACGACCTGGTCGGCCACGGAGCAGCCGCTGAAGAGCGCACCGCTCTTCGCCGTGGCGACGAGACCGGTGCCCTGCAGCACCGCGAGGGCGACCGTCAGGTAACGGGTGTACTGCGTGATCTTGGCAGTACCGGACTGGCCCTCCTTCTTGAGGGCCTCGAGGCGGGGGATCACGACGGTCAGCAGCTGCAGGATGATGCTGGCCGTGATGTACGGCATGATGCCGAGCGCGAAGATGGTGATCTGGAGCAGCGCCCCGCCACTGAACATGTTGACCAGGCCGAACAGGCTGTTGTTGCCCTCGCTGGCCTGCTTGACACACTGCTGGACGGCCTCGTAGCTGACGCCGGGAACCGGGATGTGGGCCCCGAGGCGGTACAGCACGATGATGCCGAGCGTGAAGAGCAGCTTCTTGCGCAGGTCGGGCGTCTTGAACGCCCGGGCGAACGCGGTGAGCACGGTGCCTCCTGCGACCCCCGCGCTATGCGTCAAGGGTGACGGTCTTGAGGTTCGACGATTGGGTATCGGTCATCAATTCCGTGCGGGCATACCGCACGGAGCCTAGACGGTGCACGCCACCTTACCGGCGACCATGCCCCCCTAGGAACGACCAATCGGGGATGCCCCATTTGAGAGGCATCCCCGATCGGATGTTCAAGCCATCGAGTCGTCTTAGACGAGCTCGGTGACGGTGCCGCCGGCGGCGGTGATCTTCTCCTTGGCGGAGCCGGAGACGGCGTCAACCGAAACCTGCAGCGCCACGGTGATCTCGCCGGTGCCGAGCACCTTGACGAGCTGGTTCTTGCGAACCGCGCCCTTGGCGACCAGGTCGGCCACCGTGACCTCTCCACCCTCGGGGTAGAGAGCGCCGAGCTTGTCCAGGTTCACGACCTGGAACTCGGTGCGGAACGGGTTCTTGAAGCCCTTGAGCTTCGGCAGACGCATGTGGAGGGGCATCTGCCCACCCTCGAAGCGCTGCGGAACCTGGTAACGGGCCTTCGTGCCCTTGGTACCACGACCGGCCGTCTTACCCTTGGACGCCTCACCACGACCCACACGGGTCTTCGCGGTCTTGGCGCCCGGGGCGGGACGGAGGTTGTGGGCCTTCAGCGGGTTGGTCTCCGCCATGTCAGTCAACCTCCTCGACCGTCACGAGGTGGCGGACGGTGTGCACCATGCCGCGGAACTCGGGGCGGTCCTCCTTGACAACCACGTCGTTGACCTTCTTGAGGCCAAGCGAGCGCAGGGTGTCGCGGTGGTTCTGCTTGCTGCCGATGTACGACTTCGTCTGCGTGACCTTGAGGCGAGCCATTACGCACCCGCCCCAGCACGCGCACGGAGCAGAGCCGCGGGGGCGACGTCCTCGAGGGGCAGACCACGGCGAGCCGCGATCTCCTCGGGACGCTGCAGGCCCTTGAGGGCCGCCACGGTCGCGTGCACGATGTTGATCGCGTTGTCGGAGCCGAGCGACTTCGACAGGATGTCGTGAACGCCGGCGCACTCGAGCACGGCGCGCACCGGGCCACCGGCGATAACACCGGTACCGGGGGAAGCCGGCTTGAGCAGGACGACGCCCGCGGCCTTCTCGCCCTGGATCGGGTGAGGGATGGTGCCCTGGATGCGGGGAACCTTGAAGAAGTTCTTCTTGGCTTCCTCGACGCCCTTGGCAATGGCCGCGGGAACTTCCTTGGCCTTGCCGTAACCGACACCTACGGTGCCGTCACCGTCGCCCACCACGACCAGCGCGGTGAAGCTGAAGCGGCGACCACCCTTGACAACCTTGGCGACGCGGTTGATCGCGACAACGCGCTCAACGTACGCGGTCTTCTCGGCGGCAGCGCCACCGTCGCGGCCCTTCCGGTCCCGCCGCTCGCCGCCACCGGCACCGCTTCCGCGGCGCTGGGGTCCAGCCATTGGATTACCTCTCTCTGTTACGTCCGTTAGTCCCGGAACCGGGGCTTAGAACTTCAGCCCGGCTTCGCGGGCGGCGTCAGCCAGAGCGGCAATGCGCCCGGCGTACCTGTTGCCACCACGGTCGAACACGACAGCCTCGACGCCGGCGGCCTTGGCGCGCTCGGCGACCAGGGAACCGACCTGCTTGGCCTGCGCGGACTTGTCACCCTCGCCACCGCGGATCGACGCGTCCAGGGTCGACGCCGACGCAAGGGTGTGACCCTTGAGGTCGTCGATGACCTGAGCGGTGATACCACGGTTCGAACGCGTCACGACGAGGCGCGGACGCTCCGCCGTACCCGACACGTTCTTGCGGATGCGGATGTGGCGGCGCGCCTTGGCGGCACGCTTGTAAGCGTCGCCCTTGGCGATCTTCACACCGTATGCCATGGCTTACTTACCAGCCTTTCCGACCTTGCGGCGGATGACCTCGCCGGCGTACTTGACGCCCTTGGCCTTGTACGGGTCGGGCTTCCGCAGCTTGCGGATGTTCGCCGCGACCTCGCCGACCTTCTGCTTGTCGATGCCCTCGACCGAGAACTTGGTCGGCGACTCGACCTTGAACGAGATGCCCTCGGGCGCCTCGATCAGGATCGGGTGGCTGTAGCCGAGCTGGAACTCCAGACCGGAGCCCTTCGCGGCCACGCGGTAACCGACACCGCTGATCTCGAGCGCCTTCACGTAACCCTGGGTCACACCGGTGATCATGTTGGCCACCAGCGTGCGGGACAGGCCGTGGAGGGCCTTGTTCTGACGCTCGTCGTTCGGGCGGGTGACGTTGAGAACGCCGTCCTCGCCCTTAGCGACCTCGATCGGCGCGGCGACGGTGTGGTTCAGGGTGCCCTTGGAACCCTTCACCGTGACCGTGCGGCCCTCGATGGTGACGTCCACGCCGGCGGGAACCTGGATAGGCAGCTTGCCAATACGCGACATTAGCTATTCCTCCGTTCCCGACTACCAGACGTAGGCGAGGACTTCCCCACCTACGCCCTTCTTGCCTGCCTGCTGGCCGGTCAGGAGACCGTGGGACGTGGAGATGATCGCCACGCCCAGGCCGCCGAGGACCTTCGGCAGGTTGGTGGACTTCGCGTAAACCCGGAGGCCGGGCTTCGAGATCCGCTTGATGCCCGCGATGGAGCGCTCACGGTTCGGACCGAACTTGAGCTCGAGGACGAGGTTCTTGCCGACCTCGGCGTCCTCGACCTTCCAGCCCGTGATGAAGCCCTCCTGCTGGAGGATTTCCGCGATGTGAGACTTGATCTTGCTGTGCGGCATCGTCACGGAGTCGTGGTATGCCGAGTTCGCGTTACGCAGACGAGTCAGCATGTCCGCGATCGGATCAGTCATGGTCATGAATTGGCCTTCGGCCTCTCTCGCCGGGGTTTCCTGTATGCGCCATCCCTCTCCCCACACAGGGGCGGGACGGGTGCGGCGCGGGGACCTACGGCGTAGTAAGTCGTACGGGCGGCGGACGCCCAACCCCACAAGCCTAAGGCATGCGGGGGCGGGCATCCGCCGACCCAGTGCTTACCGAGAGACTCCGGTCATCCCAACTAGGGGATTACCAGGAGCTCTTGGTCACGCCCGGCAGCTCGCCACGGTGAGCCATCTCACGAAGGCACACGCGGCACAGGCCGAACTTGCGGTACACGGAGTGGGGACGACCACAGCGCTGGCAGCGCGTGTAGCCACGCACGCCGAACTTGGGCTTGCGGGCAGCCTTCGCGATGAGAGCCTTCTTCGCCATCTCGCTTACGCCTCCTTGAACGGGAAGCCGAGGTGACGCAGAAGGGCACGGCCCTCGTCGTCGTTGGTCGCCGTGGTCACCACGGTGATGTCCATACCCCGGACACGGTCGATCTTGTCCTGGTCGATCTCGTGGAACATGACCTGCTCCGTGAGACCGAAGGTGTAGTTGCCACGCCCGTCGAACTGCTTGGGGGACAGACCACGGAAGTCGCGGATGCGCGGCAGCGCGAGCGACAGGGTGCGGTCCAGGAACTCCCACATGCGGTCGCCACGGAGGGTGACGTGCGCACCGATCGGCTGGCCCTCACGCAGCTTGAACTGCGCGATGGACTTGCGGGCCTTGGTGATGGCCGGCTTCTGACCGGTGATGGTGGTCAGGTCACGGACGGCACCGTCCATGAGCTTCGAGTCACGGGCGGCGTCGCCGACACCCATGTTGACCACGATCTTCACGAGGCCGGGGATCTGCATGACGTTCTCGTAGGAGAACTCCTCACGCAGCTTGCCCGCGATCTCCTCGCGGTACTTCGTCTTGAGACGCGGAGTGGTGGTAGCCATCAGATGTCCTCACCCGTCCGCTTGGCAACGCGGATCTTGTTGCCCTCGTCGTCGAAGCGGTAACCGACACGCGTGACGACCTTCTTGCCGTCCTTCTCCACGACCAGCTGGACGTTGGAGACGTGGACCGGAGCCTCGGTCGTGACGATGCCACCGGCCTGCGACGGGCCGGCCTTGGTGTGCTTCTTGACCCGGTTGACACCCTCGACCAGGACGCGGTTCTCGCGGGGGAAGGCCGTGATGACCTTGCCCTGCTTGCCCTTGTCCTTACCGGTGATGACCTGGACCAGGTCGCCCTTCTTGATCTTCATGCTTACAGCACCTCCGGCGCGAGCGAGATGATCTTCATGAACTTCTTCTCGCGCAGCTCACGGCCGACCGGGCCGAAGATACGGGTGCCACGAGGGTCGCCGTCGTTCTTGAGAATGACAGCGGCGTTCTCGTCGAAGCGGATGTACGAGCCGTCCTGGCGGCGGCGCTCCTTGACGGTGCGAACGATGACCGCCTTGACGACGTCACCCTTCTTCACGTTGCCACCGGGGATCGCGTCCTTGACGGTGGCGACGATGACGTCACCGATGCCCGCGTAGCGGCGACCCGAGCCACCGAGAACACGGATGCAAAGGATCTCCTTGGCACCAGTGTTGTCGGCGACACGCAGTCGCGACTCCTGCTGGATCACGTCTATCTCCTGATTTGTCTGCCGGTTCCCGGTGGGGTTGCGCCAGCAAGTAGCGCAACCCCACCGAGCCTGGCGGAACGAACTTGAAGGGTTACCCCCTCAAGAATTACTTGGCCTTCTCGAGGATCTCGATGACGCGCCAGTGCTTCGTGGCGGACAGCTTCCGGGTCTCCATCAGGAGGACGCGGTCGCCGATGCCGGCAGCGTTCTGCTCGTCGTGAGCCTTGAGCTTGTTCGTACGGCGGATGACCTTGCCGTACAGCGCGTGCTTGACGCGGTCCTCGACAGCGACGACGACGGTCTTGTCCATCTTGTCGCTGACGACCAGGCCCTCGCGGACCTTGCGAGCGTTGCGCTCGGTCTTCTCAGTCACGTTGCTCTCGCTCATCAGGCGTTCTCCACCGTCTCGATGCCCAGCTCACGCTCACGCATCAGGGTGTAGATCCGGGCGATGTCCTTACGGACGGACTTGAGCCGACCGTGGTTCTCGAGCTGGCCCGTCGCCGCCTGGAAGCGGAGGTTGAACAGCTCTTCCTTGGCCTCGCGGAGCTTGTTGAGAAGCTCCTCGTTGCCCAGCTCGCGCAGCTCGGACGCCTTGGTACCGGCCGACATCACAGCTCACCTGCTTCGCGCTTCACGATCTTGCACTTCATCGGCAGCTTGTGGGCCGCACGGGTGAGGGCCTCGCGCGCGATCTTCTCGTTCGGGTAGGACAGTTCGAACATCACCCGACCCGGCTTGACGTTCGCGATCCACCACTCCGGAGAACCCTTACCGGAACCCATGCGGGTCTCGGCGGGCTTCTTCGTCAGCGGGCGGTCCGGGTAGATGTTGATCCAGACCTTGCCGCCACGCTTGATGTGGCGGGTCATCGCGATACGAGCCGCCTCGATCTGGCGGTTGGTCACGTACGCCGGCGTGAGGGCCTGAATGCCGTACTCGCCGAACGCAACCTGCGTACCACCCTTGCTGGCGCCGGAGCGCTTGGGGTGGTGCTGCTTGCGGTGCTTGACCCTACGGGGGATCAGCATTTCGGTCAGGCCTCCGTTCCGGTGCTCTCAGCCGGAGCAGCGGCGGCAGCCTCGGCCTTGGGGGCCTCGGCGGCCGGAGCCGACTGCTGCGGCTTGCGGCCGCGGCCGCCACGCTCGCCACCGCGGCCACCACGGCCGGCCGGGCGGTCGCCAGCGCCGGCACCACGGGCCGGGCGGTTACCCGCACGGGCCGCAGCGTTCTCGGCGCGGACCTCGGCGATGTTCTTGACGTCGCCCTTGTAGATCCAGACCTTGACGCCAATGCGACCGAAGGTCGTCTTGGCCTCGAAGAAGCCGTAGTCCACGTTCGCGCGGAGCGTGTGCAGCGGCACACGACCCTCGCGGTAGAACTCCGAGCGGGACATCTCGGCGCCGCCGAGACGACCGCCACACTGGATCTTGATGCCCTTGGCGCCGGCCTTCATCGTGCCCTGCATGCTCTTACGCATGGCGCGACGGAAGGAGACGCGGGAGGAGAGCTGCTCGGCAACGGCCTGAGCAACCAGCTGAGCGTCCATCTCGGGGTTCTTGACCTCGAGGATGTTCAGCTGGACCTGCTTGCCCGTGAGCTTCTCGAGGTCGCCGCGGATGCGGTCGGCCTCGGCGCCACGGCGGCCGATGACGATGCCGGGACGCGCGGTGTGGATGTCCACCCGCACGCGGTCACGGGTGCGCTCGATCTCAACCTTCGAGATGCCGGCGCGCTCCATGCCGGACGTCATCATCCGACGGATGGCGACGTCTTCCTTGACGTAGTCCTTGTACAGCTTGTCGGCGTACCAGCGGGACTTGAAGTCCGTGGTGATGCCGAGCCGGAACCCATGCGGGTTAACCTTCTGGCCCATTACCGGGTTCCTTCCTTGCTGCTGACGACCACGGTGATGTGGCTGGTCCGCTTACGGATCCGGTAGGCACGGCCCTGAGCACGCGGACGGAACCGCTTCAGGGTCGGGCCCTCATCCACGTACGCCTCGCTGATGACCAGCGAAGAGGCGTCGGTGTGGTCGTAGTTGTGCGCGGCGTTGGCAATGGCGCTGTCCAGCACCTTGCCGACCGGCACGCTCGCGGCCTGCGGGGCGAAACGCAGGACCGCCTGAGCCTCCGTGGCATCCATGCCACGGATAAGGTCCACCACGCGGCGGGCCTTCATGGGCGTGACGCGGATGTACCGCGCCTGGGCCCTGGCTTCCATGGTTGTCCTTCCAGTGTCTGTCATGGTCATTCCACCCCGCTACTAGCGGCGCTTCGACTTCCGGTCGTCCTTCACGTGACCCCGGAAGGTGCGCGTCGGCGAGAACTCGCCGAGCTTGTGGCCGACCATCGACTCGGTGACAAACACCGGAATGTGGGTCTTGCCGTTGTGCACCGCGATCGTGTGGCCGAGCATGGCCGGGATGATCATCGAGCGACGGGACCAGGTCTTGATGACGTTCTTGGTACCGGCTTCGTTCTGGGCGTCCACCTTCTTGACGAGGTGGCCGTCGACGAAGGGTCCCTTCTTGAGACTGCGCGGCATCTAAACCCGCTCCTAGCGCTTCTTGTTCGTCTTGCGGCGGCGGACGATGTACTTGTTCGAAGCCTTCTTCGGCGAACGAGTACGACCCTCCTTCTGACCCCACGGGGAGACCGGGTGGCGACCACCGGAGGTCTTGCCCTCACCACCACCGTGCGGGTGGTCGACCGGGTTCATCGCCACACCGCGAACGGTCGGGCGAACGCCCAGCCAGCGCTTGCGGCCGGCCTTGCCCCAGTTGATGTTCGACTGCTCGGCGTTGCCGACCTCGCCGATGGTGGCGCGGCAGCGGGCGTCGACGAGACGGATCTCACCGGACGGCATACGAAGGTGGGCCATCGTGCCCTCCTTCGCCAGCAGCTGCACGGAGGCACCAGCGGAGCGCGCGAACTTGGCGCCGCCACCGGGACGGAGCTCGATCGCGTGGATCGTGGTACCGACCGGGATGTTGCGGAGCGCCAGGTTGTTGCCGGGCTTGATGTCAGCGCCGGGGCCGTTCTCGACGCGGTCACCCTGCGTCAGACCCTTGGGGGCGATGATGTAGCGCTTCTCGCCGTCCACGTAGTGGAGCAGCGCGATGCGCGCGGTGCGGTTGGGGTCGTACTCGATGTGAGCGACCTTGGCCGGCACGCCGTCCTTGTCGTGACGACGGAAGTCGATCACGCGGTAGGCGCGCTTGTGGCCACCGCCCTGGTGACGGACGGTCACACGACCGGTGTTGTTACGGCCGCCCTTGCTGTGCAGGGGGCGGACCAGCGACTTCTCCGGCGTGGACCGCGTGATCTCGACGAAGTCGGCTACGGAGGAGCCACGACGGCCCGGCGTAGTCGGCTTGTACTTGCGGATTCCCATTTCTCAGTCCTCGTCCGATTCCGGACGATCCAGACCGCCCTTAGGCGGTCGGACCGCCGAAGATGTCGATACGGTTGCCCTCAGCAAGGGTCACGATGGCGCGCTTGGTGTCCTTGCGCTTACCGAAACCGGCCTTGGTGCGCTTGCGCTTGCCCTGGCGGTTGATCGTGTTGACCCCGGTGACCTTGACCGAGAAGACCGCCTCGACGGCCTGCTTGATCTGGGTCTTGTTGGAGCCAGGCGCGACGATGAACGTGTACTTGTTCTCGTCCAGCAGGGCGTAGCTCTTCTCCGAGACGACCGGCTTGACGAGAATGTCGCGCGGGTCCGAGAAGGTCTTGCTGGTGACGACGGCCTCAGTCATCAGGCGTCGCTCCCTTCGGTCTCAGCGGTCTGGGGGCCAGACACGAAAGACTCGAGGGCGGCCTGGGTGAAGACCACGTCGTCGGAGACGATCACGTCGTACGTGTTGAGCTGGCCCGGCTCCAGGATGTGCACCTGGGGCAGGTTACGAGCGGACAGCCACGCGGCCTCGTCGGAGCGCTCGGCGACCAGGAGCAGGTTCTTGCGCTCCGAGATCTTGCCGAACAGCGTCTTCGCGGCCTTGGTGGAGACCTCGCCCTCGACCACGCCGGTGACGACGTGGATGCGGGAGTGGTTCGCCCGGTCCGAGAGGGCACCGCGGAGGGCGGCGGCCTTCATCTTCTTCGGGGTCCGCTGCGAGTAGTCACGCGGCTGCGGGCCGTGGACGACGCCACCACCGGCGAACTGCGGAGCGCGGGTCGAACCCTGACGGGCGCGGCCGGTGCCCTTCTGGCGGTAAGGCTTCTTGCCACCACCGCGGACTTCGCCACGGGTCTTGGTCTTGTGCGTGCCCTGACGGGCCGCGGCCAGCTGCGCGACGACGACCTGGTGGATCAGCGGAACGCTGACCTTGGCGCCGAAGATCTCCGCGGGGAGCTCGACGGTCCCGGCCTTGTCGCCTGCCGGCGAAAGGATGTCAATGGTGCTCATCGGTTCCTCAAACCCCCTTGGCCGCGGTGCGGACCAGGACGAGGCCACCGTTGGGGCCGGGGACGGCGCCCTTGATGAGCAGCAGACCCTTCTCGGCGTCAACGGCGTGGACGGTCAGGTTCTGGGTGGTCACACGCTCGTTGCCCATGCGACCGGCCATGCGCATGCCCTTGAAGACACGGCCCGGGGTGGCGCAGCCACCGATCGAACCGGGCTTGCGGTGCACGCGGTGGGCACCGTGCGAAGCCTTGCCACCACGGAAGTTGTGGCGCTTCATGACACCGGCGAAGCCCTTGCCCTTGCTCTTACCGGTGACGTCGACCTTCACGCCGGCCTCGAAGAGCTCGGCGGTGATCTCCTGGCCGAGCGTGTACTCGGAGGCGTCAGCGGTGCGGAGCTCCACCAGGTGGCGGCGCGGGGTGACGTCGGCCTTGGCGAAGTGGCCCTTGAGGGGCTTGTTCACCTTGCGCGGGTCGATCTCGCCGAAGGCGATCTGGACCGACTCGTAGCCGTCGACGTCGTTCGTACGCACCTGGGTCACGACATTGGGGCCGGCCTTGACGACGGTCACCGGGACGACCCGGTTGTTCTCGTCCCAGACCTGCGTCATGCCGAGCTTCTCGCCCAGGATGCCCTTGATGTTCTTAGCCATCTCGCGCGCCCTCAGAGCTTGATCTCGATGTCGACGCCCGCCGGGAGGTCGAGGCGCATGAGCGAGTCAACCGTCTTCGGCGTGGGGTCGAGGATGTCGATGAGGCGCTTGTGCGTGCGCATCTCGAAGTGCTCGCGCGAGTCCTTGTACTTGTGCGGCGACTTGATGACGCAGTACACGTTCTTCTCAGTGGGCAGCGGCACCGGGCCCGCGACCGACGCACCAGTGCGGGTCACCGTCTCGACGATCTTCTTCGCCGAGGAGTCGATGACCTCGTGGTCGTAGGCCTTGAGCCGGATGCGGATCTTCTGTCCCGCCATGGCTACTAGTAGTCCTTTGTCTCGTAACGCTCTGTCTCGCCGGTCGGTTCGCGTCCTACCTCCGACCCACGCGGTCGGGCGTGTCGCACTCCCTCTACGCAGAAATCCCAAAGGATTTCCCAACCAAGGGGGTGCGGTCACCATGACCGCGAGTCGGGGGTGGAACACCCACCGGGAGCCTGGCCGGCACCCCGCTGACGCTTCCCAGAAGATTCCCGTACGTCCGACCCGAGGGGTCGACGAGTACTGTGGGACTCGCTTCCGGTCCTCCCGACGGGAGGCGCGCAGCATCGGCACTCAACCGAGCAACCCCGACAGTCTGCCATACGCGACCTTCTCGCCGCCAATCGGGATCGAAGACTGTACCCCACGTCACGTAGGGGTAAGCGCCGAGGCGCACCCGACGTCGCCGAACCCCTCCTCAGCCCAACCGCCGTGCCCGCTCCGTCAGATGGCGGCGCTCCGGCGCGCTCGTCGTCCGGCGGGCGGCCTCCCGGTACGCCGCGGCCGCCTCCTCCCGGTCGCCGAGGAGTTCGAGGAGGTGGGCGCGGGTGGCGAGGAGCCGGTGGTTCCGGGCCAGCCGCGCGTCCGCCGCCAGCTCCTCCAGCAGGTCGAGACCGGCCCGCGGCCCCTGGACCATCGCGACGGCGACCGCCCGGTTGAGGGTGATCATCGGGTTCGGTCCGGTGCGTGCGAGGAGGTCGTACAGGGCGAGGATCTGGGGCCAGTCGGTGGCCTCGGCCGTGGGGGCCTCGTCGTGCACGGCCGCGATGGCCGCCTGGAGCTGGTACGGGCCGATCCGGCCCCGCGGCAGGGTGCGGCTGATCAGCGCGACGCCCTCCTCGACGAGCCCGGCGTCCCAGCTCCCCCGGTCCTGCTCCGCGAGGGGGATCAGCTCGCCGTGCGGACCGGTGCGGGCCGGGCGGCGGGCGTCGGTGAGGAGCATGAGGGCGAGCAGTCCCGCGGTCTCCGGGTCCTCGGGGAGGAGCCCGTGCAGGAGCCGGGTGAGCCGGATCGCCTCGGTGGACAGTTCGGGCGCGGTGAGGTCGTCGCCGCCGCTGGCCGTGTAGCCCTCGTTGAAGACCAGGTACAGCACGTGCCGCACCTCGGCGAGCCGGGCCGTGCGGTCCTCGCCCTCGGGCTGCGCCAGCGACCATCCGCCGGCCTTGATCGTCTGCTTCGCCCGGCTGATCCGCTGCGCCATGGTCGACTCGGGGACGAGGAAGGCGGCGGCGATCTGCGCGGTGGTGAGGCCGCCGACGGCCCGCAGGGTGAGCGCGATCCGGCTGGGCGGCGACAGGTCGGGGTGGCAGCAGAGGAAGAGCAGGGCCAGGGAGTCGTCCCGGTCCGCCCCCGGGGCGTCGTCGGCGGCGGGCGCGAGGAGCGCGGAGTCCGGGGTGGCGAGCGCGACGGCGTCCTCGCGGCGCCTGCGCGCGGACTCGCTGCGCACCAGGTCGACGTACCGCCGGGCGGCGACGGTGAGGAGCCAGCCGCGCGGGTGGTCGGGGACCCCGCCCTCCGGCCACTGCTGGGCGGCGGCGATCAGGGCTTCCTGGACGGCGTCCTCGCACAGGTCGAAGTCGCCGTACCGACGGACGAGCGCGCCGAGGACCCGCGGCGCGTCGGCGCGCAGCAGGTCCTCGATCCCGTGCGGGCCGGTCACACGTCCGCCGCGGACTCGTGCAGGACCGGCCACAGCTCGACCGGGTCGACGTCCGCGAAGGGCATGTCCGCGGCGATCTCCTGGGCGCGCTCCTGGCTCGCGCAGTCGAGCAGGTAGAAGCTGGCCAGGTACTCCTTGGTCTCCAGGTACGGGCCGTCGGTGACCGCGGGGGCGCCGTCCTCGCGGCGTACGAGCTGGGCGGCGGCCGCGTCGGCGAGCCCGTACGCGCCGATCAGCTCGCCGGTCTCCCGGTACTTCCGGTTGAAGGCCTCCTGCCGGGCGATCGCCTCGGGCCAGGCGTCGGCGGGGAAGGCGTCCCACTTGGCCTGGTTGCCGTAGATCATCGCGACGTACTTCATCTCGGGTGTCCTCCCCGTCCCGCGCGCCCCTGCGGCGTGCTGTCACCCAGGGGTCGGAGCCCGCGGCGCGTGTTCGACATCGGGCCGCGGACGTTTTCGAAGATCTTTTCCGCGGTGCATCCTCGCAGCGGGAGCGCTGATTCGTACACAACCACGAGTGCCGGATATCCGTCTTGCAGAGGACCGATCATCCGAAGGGACGGACCCCGCTCGTGACCACAGCTCCCCGCCGACGGACGGTGCTCGCCGTCGCCCTCGCGGTCACCGCGGCCGCCGCCGGCTGCTCCGTACCGGAGCCGCGGCGGACGGCGCCGACCGCCGATCCGGCGCCGGGGAAGCCGATCGCGAAGGCCGGGGAGCGGCGGGCGCTGCTGATGCAGTTCTCCGCGCATCCGGACGACGACCTGTACTTCATGAACCCGGACACGCAGCGGCTGCTGGACTCCGGGGTGCCGCTGGTCTCGGTGTACGTGACGGCCGGCGAGCACACGGGCCGGAACCGGATCGCGGGGATGCCCGACGCTCCCCCGGACCGGGCCGCCTACTCCGCCGCCCGCCACCAGGGCCTGCGCCAGGCGTACGCGGAGGCGCTCGGGCTCCCGCGGTTCACGCCCTGGCGGCGCGAGGTGCTGACGCTCCCCGGCGGCCTGCGGGCGGAGGCCGACACGCTCGCGCGCGGCGCGCGCCGGGTGGAGCTGGTCTTCCTGAACCTGCCGATGCACACCACCCGGCGCTACATGGCCCTGCCGGCGCTCTGGCACGACCGGGCCCTCGAACTGCGGACCCATCTGTCGGCGGGTTCGCCGGTGACCCGCTCGGACACCTACGACTACGACCGCCTCGTCGGCGCCCTCGCCGACCTGCTGCGCCGCCACCGGCCGACCGTGGTGCACACCCTGGACCCGGACCCGGACGTCCAGCACAGCGACGAGGCCACCCGGCAGCGGGACTCCGAGCAGCCGGGGTACGCGGACCACGGGGACCACACGGCCGTCGCCTGCTTCACCTGGGCCGCACTGGGCCGCTGGGTCACCGACGCGGTCCGGGACGGCAGCCCGATACCGGCGTTCACGACGAGCGCGTTCCGCGGCTACTACAACCGGCACTGGCCCAAGAACCTCCCGCCGGAGGTCCTCGCGGAGAAGGCCGCGCGGCTCGTGCCGTACGGCGGCGACCCGTCCTGGCAGTGCGGGAACCCCTCCGGCTGCGGCGACTACGGCGTCGGCGGCGACCGGCCGCTCGGCAACCGCAAGGGCTGGGTCCGCTCCACCCACCACCGCTGGCCCGGCGCCCGCCCCGCGGTCACCGAGGAGCCGGACGGCCGCCTCACCGCGTACGGCGTCCTCGGCCTGCGCGCGGTCCGCTGGCGGGAGTCGGCGCCGGGCGCCGGTGCGGGCACCCGGGCGCCCGGCGGCACGCGGAGCGCGTCGGCACCCGGCGGCGCGGGCTGGGGCGAGCCCGAGGACCTCGGCGGCGGGCCGCTGGCCCCGGCGCTCGGCTCGGCGGTGCTCGACGACGGCCGGGTGCTGCTCTTCGCGGTCCGGTTCGCCGCGCTCGACGGCCACGGCGGGCCGAACCGGCGCGAGGTGGTCCTCCTGGAGCAGCGCTCCCCCGGCGGCCCGTTCCTCGCCTGGCGCGGGCTCGGGAACCCGGAGCGCTCCGACGACCGCGGCCGCCGGATCGGCGCCCCGGTGGCGGCCACGGCCCCCGACGGCCGGGTCCACCTCTTCGTACGGAACGCCGACAAGGGCGTGTCGACCACCGTCCGCGCGGCCTCGGACGGCTCCTGGGGGCCCTGGCGGACGCTCCCCGGGGACGCGGAGGTCCAGGACGGCCTCGCCGTCTCCCTGGACGCGGCCGGCCGGGTGCACGTCTACGCGGCGGGGCGGGACTCCGTACGGCATTGGGTGGACGGGGCGGACCGGTCGGACCGGCTGCCGCTCTCCGGGTCGACGGTGGCGACGGCCGGCGGCGAGCTGTTCCACCGTCCGCCGGCCGCCGCGGGG
This sequence comes from Streptomyces sp. NPDC056361, assembly GCF_042262805.1. Taxonomy (NCBI): domain Bacteria; kingdom Bacillati; phylum Actinomycetota; class Actinomycetes; order Kitasatosporales; family Streptomycetaceae; genus Streptomyces; species Streptomyces sp. NPDC056361. The sequence goes on along the minus strand of NZ_JBHJQI010000056.1, from coordinate 280 downwards.
CTGCTCGGCCCCACGGGCGACGCCGGGCTCGACGGCTACGGGGAGGTGGTCGCCGCCCGTTCGCCGGCGCTCGGCACGGTGCTGCTCGGCACGGACCTGCGCGGCCGCCTCCAGGTGCGGACCGGCGGCCGGCTGCGTACCCGCACGGCCGGCGACACGGCGGTCGCGGCCGCGCTCCACCTCGGCGGGCGCGGAGTGACGGTGGTGGGCCTCGGCCCGGACGGGCACCCCTGGAGCTGGCGGCCGTAGGCCGGCCGGGAACGCGAGAAGGCCCCGCACC
>NZ_JBHJQI010000055.1:0-50976 GCF_042262805.1 Streptomyces sp. NPDC056361 | reverse complement strand
CCACAACGTCGTTCCCGACGTGGTGGCGAGCGGCCTTTCCGTGCTGTTCTGCGGGATCAACCCGGGTCTGATGACGGCGGCGACGGGCCACCACTTCGCCCGGCCGGGCAACAGGTTCTGGCCGGTGCTGCATCTGTCCGGGTTCACGCCGAGGCAGTTGCGGCCGGACGAGCAGGAGGAGCTCCTGGCGTACGGCCTCGGGATCACGAACGTGGTGGCGCGGGCGACCGCGCGGGCCGACGAGCTGAGCCGGGAGGAGTTCGTCGAGGGCGGGCGGATCCTGACGGGGAAGGTGGAGCGGCTCGCTCCGCGCTGGCTCGCGGTGGTCGGTGTCACCGCGTACCGCACCGCGTTCGGCGAGCCGAAGGCCGCGATCGGGCCGCAGCGGCGCATGATCGGATCCACCCGGGTCTGGGCACTGCCCAATCCGAGCGGCCTGAACGCGCACTGGACCGCGGCGACGATGGCCGAGGAGTACGCCCGTCTCCGGGAGGCCTCCGAGGCACCCGGCACCTAGGGCCGGGCGTCGCGGGGCAGACGGGAATGTGACGGCAGGACCTGGGGAGGAGCCCTCGTGGAGTGGGGTGACTACCGGCCGTTCCAGCCGTTGGAAGACGGGCCGATGGGTGACTTGCCCCCGGTGGCCGCGCGCCGGGAGTACGAGCACCGGATGGCGACGAAGGACGAGCGGCTCGCGGTCCTGGCCGCGCTGGTCGGAGGGAACGGGCTGCGGCTCGGTACGTCGGACGGAGATCTCGACGCGCTGGAGGGGTGGTACCTCGCGGAGGTCGAGCCGGACGCGGAGGCGGCGGCCCGGCCGCGCCCGCTGTGGATCGCCGTCGCCTACGACCTGGGGCTCCACGTCGGGGACACGATCGTCGCACGGGCCCCGGGGCTCTCCTGGACCTTCTACCGGTCCCGGATGGGGGCGCGGGACGTCTCCCACCAGCAGCCGGTGATCATGGGGTTCACGCGGCTCCGGAACAAGCGCTACAACGTGGACCCGTTCCTGTTCACGGTCGGGACGGGCGGCAGCCGGCTCGCGGGCCGGGACGCGCACGGCAGCTTCCGCGCCTTCGTCGACTCGGCGGTCGGTTACGCCTGAGTGCGGTCGCCCGGGGCCGTCCGCACGGGCGGGTCGACGGTCGTGGCGACGGCGAGGAGCTGGAACGGCAGCTCCCTGTCCCCCTGTGAGACGCCCAGGCCGATCCGGGCGCCGTCGGCCGTCCACGGGGAGAGGTCGGGGGTGTGGCAGCTGAGCGTGGACCACGGCTGCGGTATCGGCTCGCCCTCCATGGACCGCTCCAGGACGGGCCCGAGGACGAGCCGTCCGGGCGGGCCCCAGCGCCGGGTGAGCAGGACGGCGGGCCCGTCCCGTTCCGCTTCGTACTGCTCCTCGACGGCCTCCCGGCGCGTGCCGTCGTCCTCCCGGAACTCCTCGCCGGTCGCCGGTTCGGCCAGGTGGAAGCCCGGACTCCCGTCGAAGCCGCGGGCGCGGAGCAAGTCGATCGTCGCCAGGTGGCGCGCCGTGGTGGTCATGGAGCCAGTAAAGCCCGCGGCACTGACAGTTGGTGTCGCGTCAGGTGCCCGGAGGGCCGGCGCCGGGGGCGGCGCTCGCCGCGGGCGGGCCCATTGAGTACCATCCGCCGAAGAGCTGTACGAGCTGGGAGGACACACTGTGGGGCGGCTGACCGGCGGAGATCCGTCTCTGCTGAGGCGGATCAACTCCGCGGTGGTACTCCATGCGCTGCGCGGCGCGGACGCGCCCACGCTCACGGATCTGACCCGGATCACGGGCCTGTCGCGGCCCACGGTCGAGGGGGTCGTCGAGGGGCTCATGGAGGGCGGTCTCGTCGTCGAGTCGGCGCCCGAGGAGGGCGAGGCCAGGCGGCAGGGGCGTCCGGCCCGGAGGTTCCGCTTCCGCGCGGAGGCCGGCCATCTGCTCGGCATCGAGATCGGACCGCACCGGGTGGCCGCGCTGCTCTCCGGTCTGGACGGTCGGATCATCGGCGCCGGGTCCCGCGAGGTGTCGGAGACGGCGCCGGAGGACGAGCGCCTGGACAAGGTGCGTACGGTCGTGGCCGACGTGCTGCGCAGGGCCGGGGTCGCCCGGTCCAACTTGCGGGCCGTCGGCGTGGGCACCCCGGGCATCGTGGAGGCCGACGGAACGGTGCGCCTCGGCACGGCGCTGCCGGGCTGGACGGGTCTCGCGCTCGGCGAGCGGCTGCGGCGTTCCTTCCGCTGCCCGGTGATCGTGGAGAACGACGCGAACGCGGCGGCCGTCGCCGAGCACTGGAAGGGTGCGGCGACCGACTCCGACGACATCGTCTTCGTGCTCGCCGGGTTGAGCCCGGGCGCCGGGTCGCTGATCGGCGGCCGGCTGCACCGCGGTTACGGCGGGGCGGCCGGGGAGATCGGCGCCCTGCACCTGCTGGGCCGCGGGGTGACGCCGGAGCACCTGCTCTCGACCACCGACGAGCCGTTGCACCCGTTGGACGAGCAGGCGGTCGCCGAGGTGTTCGCGCTGGCCCGCAAGGGCGACGCGCGCGCGGAGGCGGCGGTGGAGCGGTTCATCCAGCGCCTGGTGCACGACGTGGCGGCGCTGGTCCTGGCGATCGACCCCGAGCTGGTCGTGGTCGGGGGCTGGGCGGCCGGGCTCGACGGCGTGCTCCCGCCGCTCCGTGAGGAGCTGGCCCGGTTCTGTCTGCGGCCGCCGCGGGTGGTGCTGTCCCTGCTGGGCGAGGCCGCGGTGGGCACGGGTGCGCTGCGTCTCGCGCTCGACCACGTCGAGGAACAGCTCTTCGCGGTCGAGGGAACGGTGACGGCCCGCCGCTGAACCGCCGGTGGGCGGTCCCTCGGCGGGCCGGTGCGCGCTGCTGCGGGGTTCTCGCGGTGGGGCCGGTCGTTACGAGGCCATGACCAGGTCGCCGGAGTCGCCGAAGGTGAGGCGGCAGGTGTCGGCGCGGTAGGTGGCCACGGAGACGGCCGCGGTGCGTCCTCCGGAGAGGTAGCGGGTCGTCACGACGAGGACGGGGGCGCCGGGCAGCCGGTCGAGCTCCTTGGCGTCGTCGGCGCGGGCGGAACCGAGTTCCACGGCGCGGTCCTGGCCGTCGAGGGCGAGGTGCTGGAGCTCGCGGAGGACGGCGCGGGCGCGGGCCGGTCCGGCGGGCGCGTCGATGGCGCTGAGGCCGGGGACGGAGTCCGCGGGCACGTAGAGGAGTTCGGCGGCGACCGGCTGGCCCTGGGAGATGCGGAGGCGGCGGACGACGTGCACCCGGTCCTCCGCGCCGGTCTCCAGGACGCGCGCGACGGCGGCGGGGGCCACGTCGGAGGCGGAGTCCAGGGACTGCCAGGCGTCGTCGCCGACGCCGGGCCAGGTGTGCTGGGTGGTGGAGACGTCCACGCCGACGCGCGGCGGGGCGACCGTGGTGCCGACGCCGCGGCGGCGCTGGAGCCTGCCTTCGAGCTCCAGCTGCTCCAGTGCCTGGCGCAGGGTCGCGCGGGCGACGCCGAAGCGTGCCGCGAGCTCGCGCTCGTTGGGAAGGATCTCCCCGACGGCGAAGTCCGTGTCGAGCGCTTCGCCGATCACCGTCTTGAGGTGCTGGTACTTCGGTTCCGGCACCGATGCCAGCTGCGTGGTCCCCACCCTGATCCTCCGCAATTCGCCGTGTCCCGCGGCGTTTTTCCGCGCCCTTGTTTATTAAAGGTTCTTGCACTAACTCTGCGACCATAAGGCGAGCCAACCCCTTGGTCAAGACCAATCCTCCGTCGAACGCCCCCGAATGTGACCCTCTGACCTAGATCGTTCACAGGACGTTCGCGCGCGCGTGTGCCGCGCGCAGCACTGTGCCCCGCCTCCCGGGGGCGGGAGGCGGGGCACGGGCGGTGCGGTCAGAGGGCGGCGAGGCCCTGGAGCTTGTCGGGGTTGCGGAGGATGTAGACGCACTGGACGCGTCCGTCGCGCACCTCGACCTGGAAGACGGAGTCGGGACGTCCGTCGACGAGGGAGATCAGGGCGGGGCCGCCGTTGAGCTCGGCGAAGCGGAACTCGTACAGCTCCTCCGCGCCCTCGGCCACGGCGGCGAGGAAGCGGCCGACCTTGTCGGCGCCGTCCATGATCCGCAGCGGCGCCTTGGACTTGCCGCCGCTGTCGCCGACGAGGCGCACGTCCGGGGCGAGCAGGGCGAGGAGCTCGCCGAGGTCGCCGCCGGCCGCGGCGGCGAGGAAGCGTTCGGTGAGGTCGCGGCGTTCGGCGGGGTCGACGTCGTAGCGGGGCCTGCCCTCGTCGACGTGGCGGCGGGCCCGTCCGGCGAGCTGGCGCACGGCGGCCTCGGAGCGGTCGAGGGCGTCGGCGATCTCGCCGTACGGGAAGCCGAAGGCCTCGCGCAGCACGAAGACGGCCCGCTCCAGGGGCGAGAGGGATTCGAGGACGACGAGGACGGCGAAGGAGACGGTGTCGGCGAGCAGGGCGCGCTCGGCGGTGTCGGGAGCGGCCGGGCCGAAGTCGGTGACGACGGGTTCGGGCAGCCAGGGGCCGACGTAGGACTCGCGGCGGCTCTGGACGTGGCGGAGCCGGTCGATGGCGAGCCGGGTGGTGATCCGGACGAGGAAGGCGCGGGGCTCGCGGACGACCGCCCGGTCCTCGGCGACCCAGCGCAGCCAGGCCTCCTGGACGACGTCCTCGGCGTCGGCCGCGCGGCCGAGCATCCGGTAGGCGACGCCGAGGAGCGTCGGGCGGTGCTCCTCGAAGAGATCGGTCAGGGTGTCGATCGGGGTATCGGTGGGCACGCGGCCATCCCAGCCGACGTCCACCCTCCTGTCCAGTTTCGGGATCGGTCTTGAACTCCTGGCTACCGAACGGTAATGCTCTTGCTGACAAGCCGTCTAAGGGACCTCGCACGCCAGGTGTTCAGGACAGGGAGCCGGTATGCCCGCACGGATCGCGTTCACGATCGAGACCCCCACGGGTCCCCGCACGACGTCGATGGCGTACGAGCGGAGGGGCGCGGGGGAACCGCTGCTGCTGCTCCACGGCATCGGGCACCACTGGCAGGCGTGGGAGCCCGTGCTCGACGTGCTGGCCGCCGAACGGGACGTGATCGCCGTCGACCTGCCGGGATTCGGCGCGTCGGACGCGCTGCCGGGCGGTGCTCCGTACGACCTGTCCACCGTCGTCCCGGTACTGGGCGCCTTCTGCGAGGCCGTCGGCGCCGAGCGCCCGCACGTGGCGGGGAACTCGCTCGGCGGGCTGCTCGCCCTGGAACTCGGCCGGGAGAAGCGGGTGCGCTCGGTGACCGCCCTCTCCCCCGCCGGCTTCTGGTCCGAGGGCGAGCGGCGGTACGCCTTCGGAACGCTGCGGGCCATGCGCGGCGCGGCCAGGTCGCTGCCGGTGCCGGTGATCGAGCGCCTCTCCCGTACGCCCGCCGGGCGCACCGCGCTCACCAGCACCATCTACGCGCGCCCCGGCCGCCGGTCACCCGAGGCGGTCGTCGCCGAGACGCTCGCGCTGCGTGAGGCCACCGGCTTCCACCAGACCCTGGCCGCGGGCCGGACCGTGCTCTTCCGCGACGACGTGCCCGCGGTGCCCGTGACGGTCGCGTGGGGCACCCGCGACCGGCTGCTCCTGCGCCGCCAGGGCGTCCGTGCCAAGCACACCCTGCCGGGCGCCCGGCTCGTCCGGCTGCCCGGCTGCGGACACGTGCCGATGAACGACGACCCGGCGCTCGTCGCGCGCGTGATCCTGGACGGCAGCCGCTGACTCCGGCCCGGCCTTCCGCGTGAACAGGCCGGTGCCCAGGGCGGCACCGGCCCCCACGAGCAGGCCGCCGGCCGCCTGCGGGAGGCCGAAGGAGGCGTGCCCGACGAGGGCGGCGCTCAGCGCGGCGGCGACCGGGATCGCACCCGTGTAGAGAGTGGCCCTCTCCATGCCGACCCGCTGGACACCCATGTAGAAGAGGACGAACCCGACGACCGTGGCCAGCGCCGCCTGCCAGACCAGGGCGCCCACCTCCACGCCGGTCGGGATCCGGACGAATCCGGCCCCGTCCACGACGAGGCCGACCAGCGCCGCCTCCACCGCGCCCACCCCGCACACGGCCGCCGTCAGCAGCTTCGGACCGAGCAGCCGCAGGACCGGCACGGCGAGCACCGTGAAGCCGACCTCGCCGGCGAGCGCCGCCACCGACCAGCCGATCCCGCCCAGGTCCGTCCGGCCCCAGCCCTGCACGGTGAAGGCCCCCGCCGCCACGAGGAGCGCCCCGTACAGCACGGCGGGGGCGGGCCTGCGTCCCTCGGTCAGCGGGACCAGGACGGCGACGACGACGGGGGCGCAGCCCACCAGGACACCGGGGACGGCCGGTTCGGCGGTCCGCTCGGCCGCGAGGACCGCGAGGTTGAAGCCCACCATGCCGACGGCCGCGAGGGCGGCGAGGCGCAGCCAGTGACGTGCGGTGAGGAGCCGCAGCGGAGCCGCTCCGCCCCGGCCGAGCAGCGGGACCAGGAGCAGGCAGGCGGCTCCGTAGCGGAGCGCCTGCCCACCCGCGTACGGATAGGCGCCGAGCAGGCTGTTCGCGGTGAAGGAGGCACCGACGAGGGCGTAGGCGACGGTCACGAGCAGGACCCCGCGCAGGGAGTTCGCGTTCATGGTCCCGACGCTAGGAAGCCGCGCGGCCCCCGTTAAGGTCCACTTCCACCGCTCCATCGGGGACCACTTCGCCGGAGCGCCGGAGGGATCACACCTCGTGCTCGGGCCACTCGAGGAGCCGGGCGCCGATCACCGCCGTCTGCAGGGTGTAGCGGTGGACCGGATCGCCGGGGTCGGATCCGGTGAGGCGGTGGACGCGGTCGAGGCGGTACGTCACGGCGCGGACGCTCAGGTTCAGCCGCCGGGCCGCCTCGGCGGCGACGCAGCCGGTGTCGAAGTACGCCGCGAGGGTGTCGAGGAGCGGCCTGGCGCCGCCGCGTGCCTCCCTGAGCGGGCCGAGGACGCTGCGCACCAGGTCGGCCATCGCCTGGCGGTCCCGGGTGAGCACGGGGTAGACGAGGAGGTCGGCGGCGCGCAGGACCGGTTCGCCGATGTCCATCCGGTCGGCCAGGTCGAGGGCGTTGAGGGCCTCCTCGTACGAGTGGACGACTCCGCCCGCGCCCGGGTGGGCCCGGCCGATGGCGGCCCGGCCGCCGTCCGTCGCCGCGTGCGCCTGCTTCGCGAAGAACGTCAGCACGTCGGGTTCGTCGGCCGGCGCGACGCAGATCAGCCGCCCTTCCTTCGTGGTGAGCAGGATGCGGCGGTGCCCGAAGCGGGCCACGAGGGACGATTCGACGCTCCGCGTCACGGGGTCGTCGTCGTCGTACGGCCGCCGGCCCTGTGCCACGGCCACCGCGTGGGCCTGGGCGAGGAGCAGACCGAAGCGCTCGGCGCGCTCGGCGAGCCGGCCCAGGTCGCTGCGCCCGTAGAGCAGGTCGTCGATGAACTCGCGGCGGGCGGCCTCGTCCTGGCGGATCGCCAGTCGCTGCGCCTGCTCGTGGCCCTCGGCGAAGGCGTCGACGGACTGTTCCACCGAGGCGAGGAGGTGTTCGGCGGCCGCGCGGGTCAGGCCCGGACCGAGCGCCCGCGCGGCGGCGAGGTGCGCCCTGACCAGGACCCGCAGCCCGATGCCCGCCTCAGCGGCCCGTTCACCCCGCGCGCGCAGGGCGTCGAGTTCCTCGCGCGTCAGCCTCCGCCCCGTGGCGCAGGCACCCTCGAGTACCTCCGCGTACCCCTCCAGGTACGCCTCGGTCGTCCCCTGCTCGGCCATGGCCGCTCCCCCCGTCCCCTGACACGTCGACACCGCTCCCGGCCCTGCGGCGCGGCCCCCCTCGGCGCACGCCGCAGAGTGGGCGCCGTCCGCGTCGAGGGTACGTAATGATCACGTGCCGGCCGTCCTCGGGAAGGCCGCCGGATGCGGGCCGCGCGGTCCCATCACGGCATACTCGGGGCAACGGACCACAGGGGGCGACGAGATCGTGCGGCGGAAGGGCCACGGCCCCGGATGACACAGTCACGAGAAGACGCCGTTCCGGGTGCGGGCCCGCCCGGGCAGCCTGCCTGGGAGCTACTGCTCCCGGCGGTGGGCGCGCCGGCGCGCAAGCGCGGCCGGGCCCTCCAGGAGGCGCTGCGGGAGGCGGTGCGGGCCGGCCGGCTGGCGTCCGGGACCAGGCTGCCGTCGACCCGTGAGCTCGCCGCCGACCTGGGTGTCTCGCGCGGCCTGGTGACCGAGGCGTACGAGCAGCTCACCGCCGAGGGGTACCTGCGCAGTGACCGGGGTGCGGGCACCTGGGTGGGCGGGGCGGCCAGGTCGGCCGTGCGCGGCGCCCGGGACCTGGCTCGGGGCGCGCCGGGGGTGCGGGTGGACTTCCGTCCCGGGACCCCGGACCTCTCGTTGTTCCCGCGGGCCGCCTGGGCGGCTGCCCAGCGGTCCGTCCTGGCGCGGCTGCCGCATCCGGCCCTCGGCTACCCCGATCCCCGGGGGCTGCCCGAGCTGCGCGAGGCGCTGGCCGCGATGCTGGCGCGGCGGCGGGGCGTGGTGGCCGACCCGGAGCGGCTCGTGGTCTGTTCGGGGGTGGCGCAGGCGTCGACCCTGCTCGGATTCGTGCTGCGGGCCCGGGGGCTGGGCGCGATCGGCGTGGAGGATCCGGGGAGCCCCGAGCACGGGCGGCTGTTCGCCTCGACCGGTATGGACACGGTCTGGCTGCCGCTGGACGACGAGGGGCTGCGCCCGGAGGAGCTCGCCGAGTCCGGGGTCCGGGCGGTCGTGGTGACGCCCTCGCACCAGTTCCCGTCCGGGATCGGCTGGTCGGCCGAACGGCGCGCCGCCCTCCTCGACTGGGCGCGGGCGGTGGACGGTTACGTCCTGGAGGACGACTACGACGGCGACTTCCGGTACGACCGGGCACCGGTCGGGGCGCTCCAGGGGCTCGACCCGGAGCGGGTCGTGTACACGAGCTCGGTCAGCAAGTCGCTCGCCCCCGGACTGCGGCTCGGCTGGATGCTGGTCCCGGCGGAGCTGCTCGACGAGGTCGTCGAACGCAAGCGGACGATGGACCTCGGCAACCCCGTGCTCGATCAGGCGGTGCTCGCGGAGTTCGTGACCCGCGGCGGGTACGACCGGCAGCTGCGCCGCTGCCAACGCGCCTACCGGGAGCGGCGCGACGCCCTGCTCGACGCCCTCGCGGAGCACTTGCCGGGCACCCGCGTGAGCGGCATCGCCGCCGGCCTCCACGTCATCGCGCGCGTACCGGGGCGCTTCGGACCCCCCGAGCGGTTCCTGGCCCGGACGGCGGAGGCCGGAGTGGCGCTGCGGCACCTGGAGGAGTACGGCACGGCGCGGCCCGCGGACGGGGACGTGCGGCTCGTGGTCGGGTACGCCCACCTGTCGCCTTCGTCGATCGCGACCGGGGTACGGCTGGCGGCGGAGGCGGTCGGGGCGTGACGCGCGGGAGGCGACGGGCGGAATCCGGGGCCGACGTGACGGGGCGTGAGGCGGTCGGGTCGTGGCGTGGCCGGTGGCGCAGGAGTACGGGCCCGGCGAGGCGTACGCCCGGCGGATCGCGCGCGTGGCGGATCGCGCGCGCGTGGCGGGTGATCTGTTCACGCGGGGTTCGTGTGGGCGCCGTTCCCGGCCGTTAGGCATGGGGCGGCGCACCACGATCGCCCGGCAACGACCTCGGAGGCCCTCCCATGTCCCATCCCGTGACCGGTTCCCCCTCGCCCGACCGCCGCGGTCTGCTGCGGGGCTCGCTGGCCGCGTCGGCCGCGCTCGCGCTCGGCGGCACCGGCCTGGCGGCACCAGCGTTCGCGCTGTCGGGCCGGCCCCGGGCCGGATGGGGCGTGCAGACGGGCGACGTCACGGCCTCCTCGGGTCTGGTGTGGGTGCGGTCGGACCGGCCGGCGCGCATGGTCGTGGAGACCTCGGCGACCGAGTCGTTCCGGCGGGTACGGCGGCACCACGGTCCGCTGATCGGCGCAGGCACGGACTTCACCGGCACCGCGGCCCTGCGGGGCCTGCCCGCCGGCGAACGGGTCCACTACCGGGTCACGCTCGCCGACCCGGACGATCCGCGCCGCACCTCCGAGCCGGTCCTCGGCACGTTCCGTACGGCGCCGGACCGGCGGCGCGACGGAGTCCGCTTCCTCTGGTCGGGGGACATCGCGGGCCAGGGCTGGGGCATCAACCCGGACATCGGCGGCTTCCGCGCGTACGAGGAGATGCGCCGGCTCGACCCGGACTTCTTCCTGTGCAGCGGTGACTCGATCTACGCGGACGGGGTCATCCAGCCGAGCGTGACCCTGCCCGACGGCCGGATCTGGCGGAACGTCACCACCCCGGAGAAGTCGAAGGTCGCCGAGACGCTCGACGAGTACCGGGGCAACTTCCGCTACAACCTGCTCGACCACAACGTCCGGGCCTTCAACGCGCAGGTGCCGTCGGTGGTGCAGTGGGACGACCACGAGGTGCGCAACAACTGGTACCCGGGACAGATCCTGGACGACGCGCGCTACACGGAGAAGGACGTCGACGTGCTCGCCGCGCGCGCCCTGCGCGCCTTCGGCGAGTACACCCCGGTGTCCACGCTCCACGCGCGCGGTGGCGGGCGCGAGCGGCGGATGCACCGGGTGGTGCGGTACGGGCCGCTGCTCGACGTGTTCGTCCTCGACATGCGCTCGTACCGGAACGCCAACTCCCCCGGCCGGCAGGCCGACGACACCACCGGCATCCTCGGCGCCGAGCAGCTGGCCTGGCTGAAGCGGGAGCTGGCCGCGTCCACCGCCGTGTGGAAGGTGCTCGCCGCCGACATGCCGCTCGGCCTGGTGGTGCCCGACGGCGCGGCGAACTTCGAGGCGGTCGCGCAGGGCGACCCGGGCGCGCCGCTGGGCCGCGAGCTGCAGATCGCGGAGCTGCTGCGGTTCGTGAAGCACCGGCGCATCACCGGCACGCTGTGGCTGACGGCGGACGTGCACTACACCTCGGCCCAGCACTACGCGCCGGAGCGCGCGGCGTTCCAGGACTTCGCCCCCTTCTGGGAGTTCGTGTCCGGGCCGCTCGCCGCCGGCGGATTCCCCGCGAACGCCCTGGACGGCACCTTCGGGCCCGAGCGGGTGTTCGTGCGGGCGCCGCAGCGGGCGAACCTGTCGCCGATGGAGAGCCCGCAGTACTTCGGCGAGGTCGACATCGACGGCCACAGCGGCGAGCTGACGGTACGCCTGCGGGCCGAGGGCGGCACGGTGCTGTTCGCCAAGACCCTGCGGCCGGGGCTCGTGGGCCAGTAGCCGGGGCCGTACGGAGGGCCCGGCACGGGTGACTGTCAGTGCCGGGCCCTACCGTTTTTCCCATGACGCGATCCGTACAGGCGCTCGCCTACGCACGCCCTTCCGCGCTGGAGTCCTCGGGCTCCGGCCGGCGGCTCGGCCTGGAGACGGCGGGGGGCCTCACTCCCCGGGGGGCGGAGGCGCACCCCCGCTTCTTCTCCGGCTTCCTGGCCGCGCCGCAGGTCGCCGCCCGGGGGCTGCTCGCGGTCGCCGACGTGGCCGCGGCCCGCTATCACCAGCGGACGCGGGCGGGGGCGCTGGACCCGGTGGTGACGGGGAACGGGGACCGGCTGCGGTTCGAGTCCTTCTCCGGCTGCGGCGGGGTGTACGCGCGCCTGGACGTCCTCGAAGAGGGGCTCGGCGGCGCGGAGACGGGCCACGGCACCACCAACGTCGACGTCAACGACCCGCTGCGCGAGGCGCTGTCGCGGATGGCGGGTGACGAGCCGCTGCACCTGCGGGTCGGCCCGGACGAGTTGGCGGTGACCACCCTCGCGGGGGCGGTCGTGGAGAAGAAGGTCCCGCTGCCGGACCGCTGGCTGCGGGGCTTCGCCGAGGCCCAGGTGGCCTCGGCCCGCTTCGACCTGCGGGCCGGGCTGACCGGGCCGGAGGCCGTCCGCTTCCTCCGCTCGCTGCCCCGCGCTCAGGGACGGGGACGGGGTCCGCTGTGGATCCTGCCGTCGGGCGGCCACCTGCGCCCGACGACACGGCCGGGGCCGGGCGCGGTGTGCCTGCCGGGGCCGGAGCGGCTCGTCGCCCTGGAACGCGTCCTGCGGTACGCGACGGGCCTGCGCGTGTACGGGCCGGTGCCGGACGGAGCGGCCACGGCGAGCGCCTGGGAGGTGACCCTGCCGGGCATGCGGCTCACCCTGACGCTGTCGCCCGACCCGGCGCGGGGCTTCTCCGGCGAGGGCGGGGTCCTGGAGGCGCTGGCGACGGACGAGGCCGCACAGGACGCGGAGCTGGTCGCGGTGCTGCTGTCCTGGGAGCCGACGATCGACCCGGCGGACCTCACGGCGCGGGCGGGGCTCCCTGTCGACCGGGTGCGCGCGGCGCTGATCCGGCTCGGCACCGCCGGACGCGTCGGGTACGACGTGGCGGACGCCTCCTACTTCCACCGCGAGCTGCCCTACGACGCGGACCGCGCCGAACGGCACAACCCTCGCCTGGTGGACGCCCGACGGCTGGTGGCGGAGGGGGCGGTGACACTCGACGGCACCCTGGCGACGGTCGCCTCGGGGGAACGCACGTACCGCGTGCGGGAGTCGGAAGGCCTGCTGAGCTGCACGTGCCGGTGGTGGGCCGACCACCAGGGGCGCCGCGGCCCGTGCAAGCACGCACTCGCGGTACGGATGGTCCGACGCGGCACGACGGCCGTCGGGACGAACCCGGGAGCGGTGCCGGGAGCGGCGCGGTGAAGGCCCGCGGAGCGGGAGCGGCTGTACTGGGGAACGGGGAGACCATGGACACGGGGCAGGCCGAGGGGTCGGCGAGCAGCGAGGGGAGCGACAACACCGTGGAGAGCAGGAAGGCCGTGGAACGCGGACAGGCCGTGGAAGGCGGGCAGGCCGTGGGCGTCGAGGGGCTCGTCGAGGCGGTGCGGGCCGGCAGGGCCGAGGCGGTGCCCGCGCTGCTGGAACCGCTGGGAGCGGCCGAGCGGAAGGTCGCGCTCGCGCGGTTGAAGGCGCTGCGCACCGAGGTGCGGGGGTGGGACGGGCGCGAGAGGGAGGCGGCCGGTGTACGGCGCGCGCTGTACGTCGCGGGGGCCGGGTGCCATCCGGGGGTGTCGGCGGCGGCGACCTGGCTCGGTGGGCGTGACCTGCTGGCGTGGCGCTCGCAGGACGGCGGCCTGGTGCTCCAGGTGGTCGCCGCGCAGGATCCGGAGTGGCTGGCCGAGCTCGCGGTGCGGCTCGCGGCCCGGCCGGCCGTGGCGGAGGACGGCTACGGGCTGATCCGCGGTCTCGTGGAGCGGTCCGGCTGCCCCGTGCCGGCGTCCGACGGGTACGTCCGGGCCTGGGCCCGCGAGGTGACGCCCGGCAGCCGCTACCACTGGCGGCGGGCGGACGGCTCCACGCCGCTCCTGGAGCGGCTGCGGGCGGATCCGCAGACGCCGTTCCTGGTGGTCCACGCGCTGACGATGCCGGAGCCTCCCGAGCAGGTGACCTGGGTGGTCGAGGCCGACTCCCCGCGGCACTGGCCGACGACGGTCGCGACGCTCGTCGGGGAGGGACTGGTCGATCGGACCGAGGTCATGGACGCCACCGTCTCCCGGCTGCTGCGGGGCGGGCGCCTCCACGACCTGCGGTTCCCGCTGGAGGTGCTGCGACTGGTCGCGCCGACCGCGGACGAGTTCCGCGAGCGGGCGGCGGACCTGATCGGGATCGCGGCGGACGCTCCGTCGCCGGTCGCGGGGTACGCGCAGGAGGTCCTTGCGGGGCTGGCGGTGGACGGGTCGTTGTCGACCGCCGCGCTGGCGGAGATGACGAGTGCGGTGCTCTTCCGTACCGAGAAGAAGCTGGTGCAGGCGCAACTGGTCCTCGTCGGGAAGGTGCTGACGCGGGAGGCGGCCGCGGCGGACGCGCTGCTGCCCGCCGTGGCGGAGCTGTTCGGGCACGAGGACACCGCGCTCCAGGGGCGGGCGCTGAAGCTGGTGGGCCGGCACCTGTCCGCGGTGGACGCCTCCGTGCGGAGTGGACTGGCCGATCAGGCCGGTCTGCTGGGTCCTTCGCACCGGCAGGACGCCGCCGCGTTGTTCGGGGAGGCGCTGGCGGCGGAGAGCCGGGTTCCGTACGAGGAGGTGCTGCCGCCCGTACCGGGGCCCCGGCTCGTCGCGGCGCCGGCGGCGACGGTCGAGGCGCTGGTGGAGGAGCTGCTCGCGAAGGGGGTGTCCGACGATCCGGTGCGGTTCGAGCGGGCCTTCGACGGGCTGGTGCGGCACGCGCACCGGGACCGGGAGGGGGTGACACGGGCGGTGCGGGAGGCGTTCACGACCGAGGAGTGGCGGTACCCCCATCACTTCACGCACCGGGCCCACGGTCTGGACGCGGTGCTGGCGGGTCTGCTCGGGATCGCGGAGCCCCGCTGGATCGAAGAGCGGCTGGCGCGCGGGAGCAAGACGCCCGACTGCCTCCACCAGGCGCTGACGGAGATCACGGAGACCCGGCTGTGGGAGGCGGCCGCGCTGATCGGCACGGACGCGCTGCCCTTCCTGCTCGCCGCGCCGACCCTGGACGGCGGCGGCATCGACCCGCTGGTGCTCGTGGAGCGGGTGCGGGCCTATCGGGACGCGGGCGTGGAGCCCGCTCCGGCGGATCTGGCACAGGCTCTGCTGAGGGTCCTGCGGACCGGACCGGAGGCCGGGCGGGCCGCCCGGGAGGCCGAGGCGCTCGGCACCGCCGCCGGGCGGCGCCTCGCCGCATGGCTGGGGACGGACGAGCCGGTGGCGGCGACCGTGCGGTTCCTCAGGCGCGAGGAGGACCGGACGCGGTTGAGATGGGGGATCGCGGACCGGCTGGTCGTCGACATCGCCGACCGTGCGGTGCTGCGGGAGGAGTTCCCGCCGGCCTTCCGGTGGCTGGGCGGCACGCTGGAGGCGACACCGCGTCGCTGCTCGCACTGGACCGAGGGGCTGGAGCACTGGGGGTCGGTGCTGCCGGCCGACCGCGAGGTGCTCGCGGCCTGTGTGCTGCCGTCGCTGGCGCGTACCGTCAACGGTTCGCGGGAGACGACCGAGCCGCTGACCGCGATGGCCGAGGCGGAGGGCCGGGTCGGCCGCGCCGTCGCCGTCGCGCTGGCCGTCGGCCTGGGCGCCGGGGACGCGGACGACCGGCTGCGGGCGGTGGACGCGCTGCTCGTGCTCGCGGCCCGGGGCGATCTGGACGCCCCCGGGGTGGGTGCGGAGCTGGGGTGGCTGGTCGCCGAGGGCACGGTCAAGCCGAACCGGCTGGCGGACGCGGCCCGGACGGCGGCGGCCACCGGGGCGTACGGGACGGTGTGGGCGGTCCTCGCGGCTGCGCTGCCGGAGCCGCTGGCGGCGGAGAAGCCGGTCCGGGGACTCGGGGAGCTGCTCGCGGTGGCGGCCGACTGCGTCGAGCGGTGCGGGGCCGGCGGCGTGCCGTCGGGGCTGGAGGCGACGGCGGCGCGGGGTGGTGCCACGCAGCTGGCCACCCAGGCGAAGCGGCTGCTTGGCGCGCTCCGCCACCGGACCGATCAGACCCGGACAGAAACTGGCCGAATCGGTCTTTAAGGCGCCAGATCGCCGCTTAACCCGTCAGTCACAAAGCGTTCGTGATCACGCAACACCACTGGGTCACAGTGAAGTCATGACCGATGTGACGTCCTCGAAGAGCACCCGCCGCCCGCACCACTGGCGGCACGACCTGATCGAGCTGGCCGCGCTGTTCACCGCCGTGGTGGTGGCCGACACGATCGCCAAGACCATCGTCAAGGGCCCCGACGGCCCCTACCTGCTGGTGTTCTCGGCGATCGCGCTGGCCGCCACCGCCACGTTCCACACCTGGTGGGCGCGTCGGCACGGCCATGCCAGTCATGCCCCGCCCGCCGATGACACAGGTGGTGTCACCGGCGGGCACTCCACGGACTCCCCGGCGGCCGGCCGCCGCGACGGCACGGACGGGACGGGCGAGGGCGAGGCACCGGAGGGTTCGCGGACGCCCGCCGAGACGGTGCTGTGGCGGATGCGGACCACCGTCGCGGACACCCCGGGCAGCCTCGCCTCCCTGTGCACGGTCCTCGCCGGCCTGGGCGTGGACATCCTCACCCTCCAGACCCACCCGCTCGCCGACGGCACGGTCGACGAGTTCCTGCTGCGCGCCCCCGCCGGAATCTCGGCCCAGGACCTCGCCCGCGAGACCTCGGCCGCCGGCGGCCGTGACACCTGGACGGAGCGGGCCGACGCCCACGACCTGGTGGACACGCCCACCCGGGTCCTCGGCCTGGCGACCCGTACCGCTCTCGACGCGGCCGAACTGCCGCTCGCGCTGCGCCAGCTGCTGGGCCGCTGCACGCTCCACTCCGTACCCGCCGTCTCGCTGACCGGCCGGCCCATCGGCGAACAGGCACCGGTGGAAGGGGTCCTGGAGGAGACCGTGATGCGGCTGCGCGACCCGCACGGCGGGTCGATCATCGTCGAGCGGCCCTACCTCCCCTTCACGCCGACCGAGTTCGCCCGCGCCCGCGCCCTCGTCGAACTCGACGCGCGGCTCGGTCCGCGCGTCCCGCGCAGCCAGGACGTGCTGACGCTGCCCGAGGGCAACGAGATCACCGTCCGCCGCGCCGACCAGCGCGACCTGCCCGCCGCGCGCGCCATGCACGACCGCTGCTCGACGCGCACCCTCGGCCTGCGCTACCACGGCCCGGTCGGCGACGCCGACCGGTACCTGGACCACCTGCTCAGCCCCCGCTTCGGGCGCACCCTCGCCGTGCAGACGACCTCCGGCCGCCTCGTCGCCCTCGGCCACCTGCTGTGGGACGGCGACGAGACGGAGGTCGCGCTCATGGTCGAGGACGACTGGCAGCGCCGCGGCATCGGCTCCGAGCTCCTCGGCCGGCTCGTGGCGATGGCCGAGGAGGCCGGCTGCGCCAGCGTGTACGCCGTGACGCAGTCCTCCAACACGGGGATGGTGGCCGCGATGCGGGCGCTGAACCTCCCCCTCGACTACCAGATCGAGGAGGGCACCCTGGTGATCACCGCCCGACTGGCATCGGCCCCGCGTCCGGCCGCCCGGCCCCCGCAGGAGCAGCGGCACGGGGAAGTGCGGCGGGCGTAGCGCTGAGGGCCTGGGTCAGGTCGCGCCACAGGTCCTCGACGTCTTCGAGACCGACCGACATCCGCAGCAGGCGGTCACTGACGCCCGCCGAGCGCCGGTCTCCCTCGGCCACGATCCGGTGGCTGATGGAGGCCGGGTGCTGGATGAGGGTGTCGACGCTGCCGAGGCTGACCGCCGGGGTGATGAGGCGGACGCCGGCGATGACGTCGTGGGGGTCGCCGTACACCTCGAAGGCGATCATCGCGCCGCCTATCCGCGGGTAGTGGACGCGGGCGATGCGGGGGTCGGTGGCGAGCCGGCGGACGAGTTCCGCGGCCGAGGCGGATGCCGCCCTCACCCGTATCGGCAGCGTCGAGAGGCCGCGCAGCAGCAGGTAGCCGGCGAGCGGGTGCAGCACCCCGCCGGTGGCGAAGCGGATCTGACGGAGGGTCCGGGCGAACTCCTCGTCGCAGGCCACGATCCCGCCCATGACGTCCCCGTGGCCGCCGAGGTACTTGGTCGCGCTGTGCAGCACGACGCGGGCGCCCTGGGTGACGGGCCGCTGGAGGACCGGGGTGGCGAAGGTGTTGTCGACCAGGAGCGGCACGGAGCCGCAGGAGTGGGCGAGGGCCCGGATGTCCGCCTCGGCGAGGGTCGGGTTGGCGGGCGTCTCGACCATGACGAGGCCGGTGTCGGGGCGGATCGCGTCCGCGACGCCCGCCGGGTCGGTCCAGGTCACCTCGGTGCCGAGCAGGCCCGTGTCGAGGAGGTGGTCGCTGCACCCGTAGAGCGGGCGGACCGCGACCACGTGGCGCAGGCCCTGGGTGGCCCGGGCGAGGAGGACGGCGGTGAGGGCCGCCATGCCGCTGGCGAAGGCGACGGCGGCCTCGGCGCCCTCCAGTCGGGCGAGGGCCTCCTCGAAGCGGGCGACGGTGGGGTTGTCGAGCCGGGCGTAGACCGGCGGCCCGTCGAGGCGGGCGCCGGTGGTGGCGAACTCGTCGATCCGGGCGGCCTCGGCCCGGGCGTCGTACGAGGGGTAGGTGGTGGACAGGTCGAGCGGCGGGGCGTGCAGCCCGAGTCCGGCGAGGTCCTCGCGGCCGGCGTGCACGGCTTCGGTGGCAAGAGCCCTCGGGGTGGCCGAGGGTCCGCGGTCCATGGCGTCCATGGCGGCACTGTGAACGGATACCGGGAAGTAGCGGAAAATCGGCGTGCTACGTTCGGCAGATGGCCGATTCTGTCGTACTGGACGCGGTCGATCTGCACATACTTCGCCTCCTGCAGAACGACGCACGGACCACTTACCGCGAACTCGCCGCCGAAGTCGGCGTGGCGCCCTCGACCTGCCTGGACCGGGTGGCCCGACTGCGCCGCACGGGCGTGATCCTCGGACACCAGCTACGACTGGATCCGGCCAAACTCGGCCGGGGGCTCGAAGCACTGCTTCTCGTCCAGGTCCGCCCCCACCGGCGGGAATTGATCGGTCCGTTCGTCGACCGGATCCGGGCCCTCCCGGAGTCCCGGGCGCTCTTCCACCTGACCGGCCCGGACGACTATCTGGTCCATGTGGCCGTGGCGGACCCCGCCGACCTGCAACGACTCGTGCTCGACGAGTTCACCTCGCGCCGCGAGGTCGCCCGCGTCGAGACCCGGCTGATCTTCCAGCAGTGGGAGTGCGGACCCCTCCTGCCGCCGGGACCGAGCCCCTCCTTGTCAGCCGACTGAGGTCGGACGAGGGTGACGCGGGCATGCCGGAGGCATCAGGATGACCCCCATGCCAGAGACTTCCAGCAGCCCGCTGCCCCGCCAGGTCGCCGACGCCCATGTCGACGCACTCATCGCCCTCGACCCGATCACCGGAACGTACCTGGGCGTCCCCGAGAGCGCCGGACTGCTGCCGGACTTCTCGCCCGCCGGACAGCGCGCCGTCGCCGACCTCGCCCGCCGCACCCTGGCCCGGCTCGACGAGGCGGAGCGCGTACCGGGTGCGGACGACGACGCCGAGCGCCGGTGCGCCCGCCTGCTGCGCGAGCGCCTGACGGCGGAGCTCGCCGTCCACGAGGCCGACGAGGGCCTCTGCGCGGTCAGCAACATGAGGTCCCCCGCGCACAGCGTCCGCATCGTCTTCACGGTGATGCCCACCGAGACCGAGCAGGACTGGACGGCGGTCGCCACCCGGCTGCGCGCGGTCCCCGCCGCCCTGGAGGGGTACCGGTCCGCGCTCGAACTCGGCCTGGAGCGCAAGCTCTTCGGCGGTCCCCGCCCCACCGCCACCTTCATCGACCAGCTCACCGAGTGGTCGGGCGGTCCGAACGGGGGCACGGGCTGGTTCGAGGAGTTCGCCACCTCCGGCCCCGACACGCTGCCCGGCGCGCTGCGCGCCGAGCTCGCGGAGGCCGGCCGGGGGGCCACCGCTGCCGTGGGGGCGCTGCGGGACTGGATGCGGGACGTGTACGCCCCCGCCGTCGCCGGCGCGCCGGACACCGTGGGCCGCGAGCGCTACCAGCGCTGGACGCGCTTCTTCAACGGCACCGACCTGGACCTCGACCAGGCGTACGCGTACGGCTGGACCGAGTACCACCGGCTGCTCGCCGAGATGCGGACCGAGGCCGAGCGGATCCTGCCCGGCGCGGGCCCCTGGGAGGCCCTCGCCCACCTCGACGAGCACGGCACGCACATCGAGGGCACGGAAGAGGTCCGCGTCTGGCTCCAGGAGCTGATGGACGAGGCCATCGAGGCGCTGGACGGCACCCACTTCGAACTCGCCGACCGGGTGCGCCGGGTGGAGTCCCGGATCGCCCCGCCGGGCGGCGCCGCCGCGCCGTACTACACCGGTCCGTCCGAGGACTTCTCCCGCCCCGGCCGCACCTGGCTGCCGGTCGACGGCACCACCCGCTTCCCGGTGTACGACCTGGTGTCGACCTGGTACCACGAGGGCGTGCCCGGCCATCACCTCCAGATCGCGCAGTGGGCGCACGTGGCCGACCGGCTGTCCCGGTACCAGGCGACCCTCGGCAAGGTCAGCGCCAACGCGGAGGGCTGGGCGCTGTACGCGGAGCGCCTGATGGACGAACTCGGCTTCCTGCCCGACGCGGAGCGCCGCCTCGGGTACCTGGACGGCCAGATGATGCGCGCCTGCCGGGTCATCGTCGACATCGGCATGCACCTGGGCCTGGAGATCCCCGCAGAGTCGCCGTTCCACCCCGGCGAGACGTGGACCCCCGAGCTCGCCCAGGAGTTCTTCCAGCTGCACAGCAGCCGTCCGCCGGCCTTCGTGGAGAGCGAGATGACCCGCTACCTCTCGATGCCCGGCCAGGCGATCGGCTACAAGCTGGGCGAGCGCGCCTGGCTGCTCGGCCGCGCCAACGCGCGGGCGGCGCACGGCGACGCGTTCGACGCGAAGGCCTGGCACATGGCCGCCCTGTCGCAGGGCCCGCTGGGGCTCGACGACCTCGTCGACGAACTGTCCCGCCTCTGAGGGGCCGCGACGAGGACCGGCGGCGACAGCGCCTCCGCATGGTGAGAATCCCCGGCTGATCACTTGATCGGCCGGGGATTCCCCTGCACTGTCTCCTCCATGAGTACCGATTACACGCCGGACGCCACCGACTGGCGCATTCTCGAAGCACTGCAGTCAGAGGGCCGCGCCAGCTTCGCCGAACTCGCCCGCGCCGTGTCGATGTCGCCGTCCGCGGTGACCGAGCGGGTGCGGCGCCTGGAGGAGGCCGGAGTGATCGCCGGATACACCGCCATCGTCGACCAGGACCGGCTGGGCCTGCCCATCCTCGCGTTCGTACGGCTGCGCTACCCGCACGGCAACTACAAGCCGTTCCACGACCTCCTCGACACCACGCCGGAGGTCCTGGAGGCCCACCACGTCACCGGCGACGACTGCTTCGTGCTGAAGGTCGCCGCCCGTTCCATGCGGCACCTGGAGGAGATCTCCGGGAAGATCGCCACGCTCGGCTCGGTGACGACGAGCGTCGTCTACTCCTCGCCGCTGCCCCGGCGCGCCATCAGCCGCTGAGGGCTTCGCCGCCGGTGCGCAGCCTGACCGCCGAGCCGTGGCGCGCCTTGACGACCTCCAGCTGTGCCGGGATCCGGCGCCGCAGGTCGCCGACGTGGCTGACGATGCCGACGCTGCGGTCGCGTTCGCGCAGCGAGTCGAGGACGTCGAGGACCTCGTCGAGGGTCTGCTCGTCGAGGCTGCCGAAGCCCTCGTCGATGAAGAGAGTGTCGAGCCGGACGCCGCCGGCCTCGTCCGTGACGACGTCGGCGAGGCCGAGCGCGAGGGCGAGGGAGGCGAAGAACGTCTCGCCGCCGGAGAGCGTGGCGGTGTCGCGTTCGCTGCCGGTCCACGCGTCCACGACGTGCAGCCCGAGGCCGGCCCGCTTGCCGCCCGAGCGGGCGTCGGAGTGGACGAGCGTGTAGCGGCCGGAGGACATGCGCTGGAGGCGGGCGGTCGCGGCGGCGGCGACCTGTTCGAGCCGGGCCGCCAGGACGTACGACTCCAGGCGCATCCGGCGCTCGTTCTCGGCGGAGGTGCCGGCGGTGAGGGCCGCGAGCCGGGCCACCCGGTCGTACTCCTCGCGGAGCGGCCCCAGGCGGCGGACCTCGGCCGTGGCCCGTCCGGACAGCGTGGTCAGCCCGTCGGCCCGTTCCCGCGCGGCGGACAGGGCGGAGGCGGCCTCGCGCAGGGCGCGTTCCGCCGCCGTGTGGGCCGCTTCGGCCGCGCCGGGATCCGCCGGCGGGAGGGCGGCGGCGGCCGCGGTGCCGGGCTCGGCGAGCCGGTCGGCGACGGCGGCGGCCTCGGCCCGCCAGGCGTCCACGCGCTGCTGGAGGGAGCGGCGTTCGCTCTCGCCGAGCAGTGCGGCCGCGGCCTCCTCCGGGGTGGTGAACCCGGCGCGGTAGGCCGCGTCGGCGAGCCGGTCGTCGGCCTCCTTGAGCCGCTGCGCCGCGAGTTCGGCGGTGCGTACGGTGCCGGCGGCGTCGACCAGGAGGGCGATCCGCCGCTCCAGGCGGGTGGCGTGTTCGGCCACGCTGGCGAACGCGCCGCGCCCGCGCGCGAGTTCCTCGTCGAGCGAGGACTGCTCGCGGTCCAGCGCCTCCCGCCGCGAGGTCCGCGCGGCGACCCGCCGCTCGGCCTCGCGCCGGGCGCCCGCCCGCTCCTCGTACTCCCGCTCGGCCCGCGCGAGGGCCTCCCGCGCTCCGTGGATCCGCCCGGCCAGGGCGTGCGCCTCGGCGTGCAGCCGGGTCAGCTCCTCGGCTTCGCGGGCGAGTTCGCCGACGGTGGGCTCGGCGCCGCCGGGGGCGGGCGGGGAGACGGCCCCGGTGACCGGCGGGTGCGTGCCGTCGGGTCCGGCCAGGACTTCCGCGCGGGCCGCCGACCAGGCCTCCCGGGTGCCGGCCAGGTCGCGTTCGGCCGTGGTGCGGGTCTCCTCGGCGTCGGTGTAGACCGCGTAGGCGGCGTCCTCCGTGGCGCGGTCGACGTGGCCGGCGGTGGTGCGGGCGGGGGCGGGGTGCGCGGTGGAGCCGCAGACCTGGCAGGGGTCGCCGGGGGCGAGGGTGACCGCCAGTTCGGCGGCGATGCCCTCCAGGCGGCGGGACTTGACGTCGAGCCAGGTCTCGTGGGCGGTGTTCCGGCGCTCGCGGGCGTCCGCGAGTCGCGCCTCGGCGGTCCGGGTGGAGTCGGCGAGGGCGTCCCTGCGGCGGGCCGCGGCGAGCCTCCGGCGGGCGGGTTCGAGGCGGCCGGCGAGGTGTTCGGCGCGGGCGGCGGCGTCCGTCGCGGCCTCGACGCGCTCGATGAGCGCGGCGCGGCGCGGTTCCCAGCCGGCGAGCCAGCCCGCCGCGTCCTGGAGGGCGTCCTCGTCGGCGCGGGCCTCCCGGGCCAGGCCGGCGCGTTCCTCGGCGATCACGGCGGCGCGGCGCTCGGCGCGGCGGGCCGCTTCGAGGCCGCCGAGCTCGTCGCGCAGCCGGTGCTCGCGGGCCGAGAGGTGCTCGGCCCCGGCGTCGGCGAGGTCGGGGGGCAGCAGGGCGCGGGAGCGGTCGCGGGCGGCGTGCGCGGTGGCGTGCTCTCGCTCGGCGTCCCGCCGCAGCCCGAGGGCGGGTGCCACCCGGTCGGCCCTCAGGCTCCGGTCGAGCGCGGCCTGGTGCTCCTCGCACTGGGGGGCGTGGGCGGTGAGCCGCTCGCGGCGCCGGAGCGCGTCGGCGTGCCGGGCCTGGCGGGCCGCGAGGTCGTGTGCGGCGTCGAGGGCGGCGCGCGCGGCGGCCTGGCCGGTCTCGGCCGCGCCGAAGCGGACGCCGGCGATGTCGAGGGCCTCGCGGGCCTCGGTGCGGGCGACGGCGGCCCAGGCGAGCGCGGCTTCGGCGAGGCCGGGGTCGCCGGGGCGCCCCTCGACGGGGGTGCGGGCCGCGTCGAGGCCGCTCGCGGCCTGTGTCATGCGGTGGGCGAGGGTGAGCAGCCGCGCGTCCCCCTCCTCCACCTGCTGGAGCGCGGTGCGCCGCAGGTCGGCGAGCCGCTCCTCGACGGCGGCGAACCGGCGGGTGTCGAAGAGCCGCCCGAGGAGCCGGCCGCGGGCCTCGGCGTCGGCGCGGAGGAACTTCGCGAAGTCGCCCTGCGGGAGGAGGACGACCTGGCAGAACTGCTCGCGGCTCATGCCGACGAGCTGGGTGATCTCCTCGCCGATCTCCTGGTGGGACCGGCTGAGGCCGGCCCATTCCCCGGTGGCGGAGTCGTACTCGCGCAGCCAGGTCTGGGCCTTCTCCGTGGTGAAGCCGCCGCCGCGCTTCTTGGGGCGCTGCTGGGCGGGGCGCCGGGTGATCTCCAGGCGCCGCTCCCCCACGGTGAGTTCGAGGAGGACCTCGGTGGAGGTGCCGACGGGGGCGTGGTCGCTGCGCAGGGTGGTGCCGGGGGTCTGGCGGACGCCGGGCACGCTTCCGTACAGGGCGAAGCAGACGGCGTCGAGGACGGAGGTCTTGCCGGCGCCGGTGGGTCCGTGGAGGAGGAAGAGACCGGCCGACGAGAGGGCGTCGAAGTCGACGGCCTGCGTGGTGCCGAACGGGCCGAACGCGGTGATCTCCAGGCGGTGCAGCCTCATCGGCCGACCTCCCGCTCGGCCGTGTCGATCCGTACGTCGTCGAACGCGCCGTACAGGACGGTCCGTTCCGCGCCGTCGAGGGCGGCGCCGCCGCGCACGTGGGCCACGAAGTCCTCCGCGATCTGCTGGTCGCTGCGGTCCCGGAGCCGCTGGGCGTAGGAGGCTCCGGTGTCGTCGGCGGTCCGCTCGGGGTCGAAGACGAGGTGGAGGGTGTGCGGGAACCGTTCGGCGAGCCGGTTCATGGGCTCGGCGGGCCGTACCGGGTCGGTGAGGGTGGCCTCCACCCACGCCTGTTCGTGGGGCGTGAGCGCGGGGTCGGCGAGGAGGTCGTCGAGCCGCCCCCGGATCCGGGCGAGGGGGCGCGGGACGGGGCAGTCGAGGCGTACGGCGTCGGTGACGGCCCCGTCCGCGCCGAGGTCGATCAGCCACATCGTCTTGCGGTGGTCGGTCTCGGAGAAGGAGTACGCGAGGGGGGAGCCCGAGTACCGCACGCGCGGGGTGAGGGTCTGGCTGCCGTGGAGGTGGCCGAGGGCGACGTAGTCGACGCCGTCGAAGATCCCGGCGGGTACGGCGGCGACGCCGCCGACGGTGATGTCCCGCTCGCTGTCGCTGGGCTCGCCGCCCGCGACGAAGGCGTGGGCGAGGACGATCGAGCGGGTGCCGGCGGGCCGGGTCGCGAGGTCGGCGCGGACCCGGTCCATGGCCGCCGCGAGCACGGCCTCGTGGCCGGCCTTGGCGGCGCCGAGCCGTTCGCGCACGAGGGCGGGTTCGAGGTAGGGCAGGCCGTAGACGGCGACGTCGCCGTGTCCGTCGGAGAGGACGACGGGGGTGCCGATGCCGGCCGGGTCGGTACGGAGGTGGATGCCGGCCCGCCCGATGAGTCCGGCGCCGACGCCGAGGCGGCGGGCGGAGTCGTGGTTGCCGGAGATCATGACGGTGGGGACGCCGGCCTCGGCGAGGCGGTGCAGCGCGGTGTCGAAGAGCTCGACGGCGGGCAGCGGGGGCACGGCCCGGTCGTACACGTCCCCGGCGACGAGGACGGCGTCGACCTCGTGCGTCCGGGCGGTCGCCACGAGGTGGTCGAGGAAGGCGGCCTGTGCGTCGAGGAGGCCGACCCGGTGGAAGGACCGGCCGAGATGCCAGTCCGAGGTGTGCAGAAGCTTCACTCGACCCGCCCCGAAGCTCCGACCTGCACTTTCCCGCTCCTCCACCTCCGAAACCAGCACGGAACCAGTACGGGCCCCGTGGTCGGCACCCACCACGCTAACGCCAGTCGGCACCTGATCCGTCACAGACCTTCAGTCTGCCACCGGGTCCGGGGGCGGGTGACCACGGATGTCAGCGGTGATCCGGATCGTGGCGTGTCCCCGTTCGAGTCCCGTGCCTCACCGCCGTGAAGAGCGTTGCATGAGACAGCCGTCACACCGAGGCCGTACCCGGATCCCCTGCGGCGTTGCCGTACCCATGACCTCGATGTCTCGGGCTCACTGGGTACGGCCTCGCGCCGGACGACCTGGGCCGGTCCCGGGTCTCCGCCCGCTCAGACCGTGAAGGGCTTCTGATCGAGGAAACTCGCCGCCGGCTCCCCTGTCACGTAGAAGTTGGGGCTCTGGATGGCGGGCATGCGGCGCTGGATCGCGCGGTGGAAGGAGCGGTAGCCGCCCTCGAACGCTCCGTCGTTCCAGACCTTGAGCAGGCGCGCGGTGAACAGGCCGTTGACGTCTCCGTCCGAGGCGAGCTGATTGTCCTGACAGGCCGAGATGAGGAGGGCGTCGGGCTCACCCGCCCCGTTCTGCGCGTTCTTCAGCTCGCGCTGCAGCCCGGCGTAGAACTCCCGGTCACGGGCGAAGACCTGCTGCTGCTTGAAGACCGGCATCAGCCGGGAGGCGGCCTCCACCTTGGCCGGGTCCCTGGTCTGGAACTGCGATTCGAGCGCCTCCGGGGTGAGCAGGCCCTGGACGGACTCGATACCGCTGCCGCTGTTGCAGCAATCGAGCAGCGCGACGATGCGCACCCCCTCGGGCATCCGGCGGAACTCCGAGTAGAGCTCGTCGTCGAGGAACATGCGGTCGTAGAACACCAGGGTCTCGTCGAGCATGTCCGGTTCGTCCCCGGTGGTGTCGTCCACCTGGGCGCCGTGGCCCGAGTACGTGAAGAGCAGGATGTCTCCCGCGGTCAGCCGGCCGGCCGCGTCGCGCAGGGCGGTGGTGATGTTCTCGACGGTTCCTTCGGGGGTCAGGATCACCGTCTCGCCGAAACCGTTGGCGCGGGCGATGGCCGCCATGTCTCGCGCGTCGTTCTCGCAGGCGTTCAGCTGGCCGTCCCAGCCGTCGTACTTGGCGGGGTCGACCGAGTTGAGTCCGATGTGGATGGACAGGCCAGTGGGCATGACGGGTCTCCTTGGGCGCGGCGGCGCAGGGCGCCGGGTCACGGATGTCACGGGGAGTCACCTCAAGCGTTCCGTGGCCGGACCCCGGCTGAACCGTGAGTCCGCCTGCGCCCCCCGTTCGGGCGCCCTCCGGCAGCCTTGAGGGGCTCCCCCGAGCACAGCCTCTGTTCGAGTGGCTTGGCGGCCGACACCGTGAGTGATCGCCGCAGCGCGGTACTTCCATCCTATGAACACTTCACCTGAGACCGCGGGTTCGCGCGGTCCGCTGGACGATCGCACCGGCTACGACGAGGCCTTCCTCGGCGAGATCGTGCCCTTGCCCGTGCCCGCCAACGGCGTCCCGACGGTCGTTCTGCCGTACACCCACTTCACGGTGGTCCACCGCCCCGACCGCCGGTTCGCGGCCTCCACCGCCGTCTGCATCGACGGCGCGAAGCTGGTGGAGAACGTGGACCGGCAGGACGACTGGAACCTCGACCCGCGAATCCCGGCGAACCAGCAGGCCGGGCAGGCGATCTACGCCGACAACGACCTGGACAGGGGACATCTGGTACGCCGGCTGGACCCTGTGTGGGGCACGGTCGACAAGGCCAACAAGGCCAACGCCGACACCTTCCACTTCACCAACGCGGCCCCGCAGCAGAACACGTTCAACCAGGGCAAGAAGCTGTGGCTGGGGCTGGAGAACTTCCTCCTCGACCACGCGGCCAAGTTCGACCGGAAGCTGAGCGTGTTCACCGGCCCGGTGCTGCACGACTCCGACCCGCCCTACCGCGGTATCCAGGTACCGCTGCGGTTCTGGAAGGTGGCGGCCTTCGTGCAGGACGGCAACCTCGCGTCCACGGCGTACATCCTCGACCAGAGCCCCGACCTCAGCCGGGCCCGCGAGCAGGCCATGGCGGGGGCCAAGGCCGGCCCGCCGCCGCTGGGCGCCTTCCGCACCTTCCAGGTGCCGGTGGCGGACGTCGCCGAGGTGACCGGCCTCGACCTCGGCCCGCTCCCCGACGTGGACCTGATGCCTCCGGTCCGCGCCCCCGGCGACCGCTGGCACCGTCTGGAGAGCTACGACGACATCATGATGCGGAACTGACGTCGGAGCCCGCGGTCGTCCACGGTCGCGTCCACGTCCGCGCGCGACCCCGCGGAGCGCCCGACGGAGGGCGGGCCGGGCCGCATCGAAGGCCGCCCGGCCCCGGGCACAGGCCCCTTCGGGGGACTTCCCCACCACATCCGGCGTACCGAGGTGCTGCGCGAGGAGCAGCGCCCGGTGCCGGTCCGGCAGGGGACCGGTTCGAGCCCTGTTCAGCCGCCTTGCGACGGAACAGGCCGAGTGATTCCATGAAATGTGTCAGCCGGTCCTCTCCCCGCCCTCGACGGGCGGTCGGGTAGGTGCGGAATGCCGCTCACCGAACCCCAGTGGGACATCGTCATCGAATGGGTGGGGTCGTATCTCCTCGACAACATCGACCCGCACGCTGCCCTCCGCGCCATCGGATTTGATGAAGCATTCATCAAATCCGTCTCGCTCACAGGAAAATCGGGCGAGAACGCGGTCGGGGTCGTCACAGCGATCACCCGGGGGAAACCGAAGGTCCGTCATCAGTTCCGGCTGGTCGACGGCCTGATCCGCCAGACCGAGGTAGGCGTGCTGGCTGACACCGCGTCCCTGGCCATCGAGTTCCGGGACGTCCTGCAGAAGGACCTGGAGCACACCAGCTCCGAGGACAGCCACTACCGCAGCACCGTCCTCGAAGGAGGTGCCGAGGTCTTCATGGACCGCACGGAACTCCGCCAGAGCGCGCGGAGACTCGTCGACGATCCGAGAACGATGGTGCTGCTGGTCGACGGTGCACCGAACAGCGGACGCTCGTACACCTTTTCCTACATCCGGCACCTCTCGCGCCACTGCGAATTCACCCCGGTGCGCGTGGTGCTCTCACGAACGTCCACGGCCGCCGAGGTGCTCCAGCAGCTGGCCACCTGGGTCGCCCCGGAAACGAGCGACCACCGCACCGGGCTCGCGACGTTGAACACCACACAGTTGAACGATCCACAGGCCAGGCTCCAGAACGACGTGAACAGCGTGGTGCGCTGGGCGACCACCTCGGAAGAGCGGTTCTGGCTGGTCTTCGACGAATGCGACCAGCTGGACGTGAACTCCGACGTCTGGGACTGCATCGGAAAGATCGCGCGTGCCATCTACGGCAATGCCCGCCCGGAGTCCGCACCCCGTCTGGTGCTGCTCGGCCACTCCCCGTCGATGCCCCACCTCCCGCACGAAATACGCAACTACCAGTGCTGGGACACCGCGCGGGTGCTGGAGGAGAAGGATCTGCGGAGATTCTTCAACGAGTTGTTCACCGGGTCCCCGGACCCGCCCGGCCCGTCCCCGGACTTCGAGGGTGTGCCCGCGCTCGTGGACGCGGTCGTGTCCGAGGTCCTGCGGGCCGCCCAGGGCCCGGGGGAGGACAGTTACATGCGGCGGATCTGCACGGCGGCGGAGGCTGCCGTGCGTGTCCATGAATCCGTTGACGCCGACGAGGAGTTCATCCCGCGGCTACGCGCGGAACTGCAGGCAGGTCAAACTCAACAGACCCCACGCATATCGGAGTTGCGACAGGCCTATCGCGAGGCTGCCTGTCTGCTGACCCACTTCGACCCCGGACGGCTGCTACTGCCGGGCGAGACCGCACCCAGCGGGAACGCCGAGCCGGAACTGTTCGACGACTGCCTGAGGGGCGGCACGGGCGAGCATCCCCTCTGGGTGCTCAAGCCCGAGGTGCGCGAGGCAACGCTGCGCGGGCTCTCAGGCCCCGAGGCCGCTCTCCGCGCACTGGCCGCGAACCTCTCCCCCGACGTCGTACAGGCCCTCGTCCTGGGCACGACGGAAAGGGAACTCCGGCTTCGTCGAAACCACTTCAGTCCACCACCGGCCGGGCCGGCTGCCCGGCCGGGCAGCCGCGACACGGAGGCCCGGTCCCTCGCCTACCTCGCGGGCAGCCCGCCGCCCCTGGAGGGCCAGAACACCACCCAGCTCACCGACACCCTGCAGGCCGTGCTGTGGCTCTCCCAGGTGCCCGGAACGACCGGCCTCCCCGATCCCGATGACGTGCAGCGGCTGATGGAGCGGGCCCGGCTGCTCCAGCCCCTGGAGCGGCTTCTCCGCGACCCCGTCCACGGGCGGACCGCGGAACTGAACGAGCTGCGCGCCTACGTCGGACTACCCGTCGAGGAACCGCACCGCGGGCCGGTGGATCCGGGCCGGGTGGAACCGGACGGACCGGTGGCGGCCGGAAGGCCGCCCGCGAGGCCGGAGGGGCCCACCGCACCGCGGGACGTCGTCCACGCACGCGCCCCGGCCCAGGAGCCCCCGCTGCTGGTCCACGGCCCCGCCGGCATCGGCAAGAGCACCCTGCTCGCGAAGTTCCTGTTGGACAGCCTGCGCGACCACCGGCCCGGTTTCCCCTTCGCGTACGTCGACTTCGACCGCCCGACCATCTCCATCAGCGAGCCGGCCACCCTGATCGCGGAGATCGCCCGGCAGTTCGGCATCCAGTTCCCGCAGTTCCGGGACGCCTTCGACGCGCTCGCCCGGGAGTGCGAGGAGACGGTCGGTGCCCTGCGCGAGGAGGAGGAAGAGATGCAGGAGCTGTACGGGCTGTCCGCCACCCGCTCGACCCTCGGACGGTCCTCGTCCGCCGAGTTCCACGCGCAGTCGAGTGCCCGGGAGACGGAACTCGTACGGCGGGTCGCCGCCCTGGTCGCCGAGGCGGCGGCCGTCCCCGCGGGCGAACCCGGCCCACCGCTGGTGATCTCGGTGGACTCCTTCGAGGAGGCCCAGTACCGCGGTTCCCCGATGGTCGGCCGGATGTGGGCCGTCTGGGCCGCGCTGCAGGAGGTGTACCCGCGGCTGCGGTTCATCGTCTCCGGGAGTGCGGCGGTCCCGCACCCGGGCCGCCTGGCCGAGCTGAGGACCATGGAGCTGCGCGAGCTGGAGCCGGAGGCGGCCGTGGAGCTCCTCGTCTTCAACGGGGTCGAGGACGAGACCGTGGCCCGGGCTCTCGTGGAGCGGGTGGGCGGCCATCCGCTCAGCCTGAAGCTGGCCGCGCGGGCCGCCGTGCTCGCGGGCGACGAAGCCGGGGCGATCGGCGGGCTGATCGAGGACCTCCCCGACCGGCGCCGCGGCCTCCACCGCGCGGTCGACCAGATGCTGGTCCAGGGAATCCTGTACGACCGCATCCTGCGCCACGTCGTCGACGACGAGGTGCGCCGGCTGGCCGAGGCGGCGCTGGCCCTGCGGACCATCACCCCGGAGCTGGTCCAGGGCGTGCTCGCCGAGGCCTGCGGGATCGAGGTCGCGGGCCCGGAGCAGGCTCGCCACCTGTTCCGCCTGCTGTCCCGGCTCGACCTCGTGGAGCCGGCCGGGCCGGGGGCCGTCCGCCACCGCGCGGACCTGCGCGCCATCATGCTGCGCCTCGCCGACCGGAACGAGATCCAGCTGATGAAGGCGGTCGACCGGTGTGCGGTGACGTACTACCGGCAGCTTGTGGGGCTGGAGGCCCGCGCCGAGGAGATCTACCACCGGCTGCGACGCGGCGAGAGCCCGCGGGAGGTCGAGCAGCGCTGGCTGCCCGGAGTCGAACGGTTCCTGACCGGGGCGAGCAAGGACATGGCGCCCCGGGCGGCCGCCTTCCTCGCCGCGCGCCTGGGCGGGCACATCCCGGAGGCGGATCTGGCCGAGGCCGATCAGGAGGACTGGGAGAAGCTCGCGGCCCGCGAGGTCGAGGACCTGCTGGCCCAGGGCTTCGTCGACGCCGCCGCGGTCCGGCTGTCCGAGCGTCGTCCGTGGACGCCGGGCAGCCGGCTGCACCCACTGCTGGTGGAGACCCTTGCCCGGCAAGGGCGCCGTAAGGAGGCCCGCGCCGAGGCGGAGGCCGCCGTGGACCGGGCCGAGGACGGAAGCCAGCCCGAGCTGCAGTTGGAGCTGCTGCCGCTGGCCGCACGTCTGGCCGCGGAGGAGGGCGACGTCCACGAGGCCGAGTTCGCCCTTGAGGAGGCCGAGGACGTGGCCACCCGGACCGGCCGCGATGTCGAGGCGATGGGCGCGCTGCTCGCCCGTGCCAGGCTCACCGCCGCATCGCCCGAGGAGAACACGGAGGCCGGCGCGAAGCTGGCCCGGCAGCTGCGTTCCATGCCCGCCGAACAGCTGAACCGGAACTCCACGCTCGTTCGCCTGGCCGCCGCCCAGGTGTACAAGCAGGACCCGAAGGCACTGGAGCACACCCTGGAGGTGGTGGGTCTGCCCACGTCCGAGGACGACGTACCCGACACCCTCGCC
Organism: Streptomyces sp. NPDC056361; assembly: GCF_042262805.1. Classification (NCBI taxonomy): domain Bacteria; kingdom Bacillati; phylum Actinomycetota; class Actinomycetes; order Kitasatosporales; family Streptomycetaceae; genus Streptomyces; species Streptomyces sp. NPDC056361. The sequence continues at coordinate 19,043 of NZ_JBHJQI010000055.1, read as the reverse complement.
GAGGCCATCCGGCGAGCGGCCGACGGCCAGCCGCAGCTGCACCAGCCCTTGCGGACGATCCTGGAGAGCGCGGCCGGTCCGCCGGAACCCGGGGAGGCGGCTGCCACGCCGCCGGCGGATGCGCCGCCCACCGTGACGGCCGGAATCCTGCGCGAGGCCCAGCGGCACGGCACCCTCGACCAGCTGGCCCGGCGGCTGCTGCGGCTCAAGGACCAGAGCGGGGAGCTGCTCTCCGGGGTGGCCGCCGCGATGGGCGCGAAGACGCCCGTGCCCGAACCGGCGGAGAGACGCCCCGTCCGTCCCGTCGAGACCCCGGGCGGTGGCGCCGGACCGGACACCGGGCCGACGTGCCCTCCACCTCTCGAAGGGAACGGCCCGCAAGCGGCCTGATCATCCATGACCGCGACACCGTATCTGCCGACCGAACAGATCTTCGAGATCGCGGACGCCGCCATGGAGGCCGATCTGGCCGAACAGCGGCGGCTACTCTTCATCGGCATCACGCCGCAGTACAAGAACTTTCTGCCCGGTGCCACCGGCCCCTACCAGCAGATGCTCTCCGACCTGAGCGCGATGAACCAGGTGGAACGGCTGATCGACACCAGCGTCCCCCTGCAGCAGTGGCTGGAGAACGCCCGCAGGCTGACCCAGGCGGCGACCGCGCTCGCCGTCTTCGACCACGCCCTGGACATGGTGATCCGAAAGGCGACGGGTGAGCCGGATGTCGTCCCCGTGGTCTTCACCGGAGAGACCAAGGAGGAGATCATCTTCCGGGACGACACGGTTCCGTTCCTCTTCATGCAGGGCGGCGCGGCGGCCGGCCGCGCCGTGGCCCGGATCAAGGTCCCCCCGTACCAGGGAGGCACCCCGCAACCCCAGGCCTATCCACACGCGGGCACCGGCTGGCTGATCGCCCCGGGACTGCTCGTCACCAACCACCACGTGGTGACCGCCCGGTCCCGCACCGGCCCGGAGCGGATCGTGGTGGACCCCGCCGACCTGCAGCTGCAGGCACAGAACTCCACGTGCCGCTTCGACTACCTGGACGACGAATCCGGGGCCGAGGAGGTGTCCGGCGGGGCCCTGCTCGCCTCGGACGAGGCGCTCGACTACGCGATCCTGCGGCTGGCGGACGGCCGGGCCTCTCCCGAGACCGTCCTGCGGGTGGCCACCGATCCCCTGAAGGTGGCCAAGGACCAGCCGGTGGCGGTCAACGTCATCCAGCACCCGGGCGGCGCGCCCAAACGCATCGCCCTGCGCAACAACCTCGTCTACGAAGCGGACGACCGGGACCTGCGCTACTTCACCGACACCCGCGCCGGTTCCTCGGGCTCCCCCGTCCTCACCGACGACTGGACCGTGGTCGCGCTGCACCGCGGCGCCCGCCGGGTCGAGGACGTCAGCTTCCAGGGCAAGAACACGGCGTTCGTGAACGTCGGCACCCAGGTGAGCAGCATCCTGCGCCATCTGCAGCAGAACAGCCCCGAGGTGCACGCGGAGATCACGGCGGCACAGGCGGCGCTCGCCGGACAGGGATGACCGACCCGTCACCCGCGGCGAACGACCCGGCGCGGGTCTTCGCCGTCAGGGGGGTCCGATCAGGCCTCGCCCGTCACGCTCCACGCGTCACGCGTCGCCGTACGCCTCTCCGCCGAGCTCGAAGGCGGCCGTGCCCGCCGTGGTGTCGGCGAGCCAGGCGCGGAAGGCGGGGACGTCCGAGTCGGGCAGGCCGATCTCGATGGTGACGGCGTCGGCGTAACGGACGGCGCGGACGGCGCGCCCGGTGGCGCGGAGGTCGTTCTCCAGCTTGCCCGCCCGCTGGTGGTCGACGGTGACGGTGGCGAGCCGGAAGCGCTGCCGGGTGACCGTGCCGAGGGCGTCGAGCGCCTCGCCGACGACGCCGCCGTAGGCGCGGATGAGGCCGCCGGCGCCCAGTTTCACGCCGCCGTAGTAGCGGGTGACGACGGCGGCGACGTACCGCATCTCGCGGCGCAGCAGCATCTGGAGCATGGGGACGCCGGCCGTGCCGCCGGGCTCGCCGTCGTCGCTGGCCTTCTGGACGGAGGCGTCGGCGCCGAGGACGTAGGCGAAGCAGTTGTGGGTGGCGGTCGGGTGCTCCTTGCGGATGCGGGCGACGAACTCCTGGGCCTCCCGCTCGTCGGCGACGGGCGCCAGCGCGCAGAGGAAGCGCGAGCGGTTGATCTCGGTCTCGTGCACGCCCTCGTGGGCCAGCGTGCGGTACTGCTCCTGCATCCGGCCAGCCTACGTTCCGTCGGCGTCGCGTTCTCCGGCGGCCGGTGCGGGGGCGGCCGCGAGGCCCGCGTACGGCAGGGCGCGCAGGGCCAGCGCCCAGCCGAGCCTGGCCTCGCCCGACTCGCTGGAGCGGCCGGTGAGCTCGGCGATGCGGCCGATGCGGTTGAGCACCGTGTTGCGGTGGCAGTAGAGCTGCTCGGCGGCCCGGGACGCCGAGCAGCCGTGGTCGAGCCAGGCCCTGAGGGTGGTGAGGAGCGCGGCCCGCTCACCGCCGGTGGCGAGGACGGGGCCGAGGTGGACGGTGACGATCCGCTCGGCGATGTCGGTGCGGCCGCTCAGGAGGACCTCGGCGAGCCGGGCGTCGAAGCCCGCGACCTCGCCGCTGCCCGCCCGGAGGGTACGGAGGGTCTGCTCGGCGAGCCGCAGGGCGCGGCCGGCCTGGGAGAGCCGCTCGAACTCCGGGGAGACGCCGGCGGTCGCGCCGGTCCGCTCGCGCAGGGCCGCGAGGAGCGTCCGGACCGCCGGGTCGGCGGCGCCGGGTCCGGTCGGGGTCCGGTCGGCGGGCGTGACGCGGCGGGGCAGCCGGACGATGCCGGCGTACCGCCCCGAGCGGGGCCGCCAGAAGGACCACAGGCCCTGGGCCTCCAGGGCGGGCGCCAGGTGCGGCGGTGCGGCCGGGTCCTGGGCGGCGACCACGGCGACGTACCGGTCGACCGCGGGGACGCCGAGCGCGGCCGCGGCGGCCGAGGCCACGGCCGGGTCGTCGGCGCGGCCGTCGAGCAGCGCCTCGAAGAGGGCGACGCGCCGGGTGTCCTGGCGGCTCTGCAGCTCCAGCTGGGCCACCCGGTAGGCGTCGGCCATGGCGACCGAGTAGCGGTCGATGGTCTCCCAGACGCCGCCCGCCATGTCGAGCTCGATGTCGCGGCTGTCGGAGGCCCGTCCGGCCCGGACCCGCAGGTGCTCGGCCATGACCTGCCAGAGGACCCGGCCGCCGCGCCGGTAGGCCTGGAGCACGGTGTCGAGCGGCACGCCCTGCTCGGCGCGGCGGCGGCCGGTCTCGCGCGCCGCCCACTCGAAGTCGCCGCCGGTCGCGTCGAGGCCGCCGAAGTCCTCCAGGGCGCGCAGCAGGTTGTCCCGGCAGATCTCCCAGAGGTCCTCCCGGGTGACGGGGGCACCCGAGGCGTACGTACCGGAGTGGGCGCGGATGTCGGCGACGGCGCGGTCGGTGAGCCGGTCGACGTCGGCGAGCATCGTCGTGGCGAGGGCGCGGCGGAGCGCTCCGGAGCCTCCGGCGCTGCCCAGGGGCGTGTGGCTTCCGCCGGAGCGCGCCCCCGCGGGTTCGCCGGGCGCGGCCGAGCTGTGCGTCATGCGAGGCACCGTAGCTGCGGGATTTGGCGAATGCCACGGGTCGGGTCCGACGGTGGGGCCGTTGCCCAGCTCGCCCCGTCACATGGTGGGCGTCTGCACATGGTGTGCGGGCGGGATCGCGGCGGATTCTGTGCGGTGTCAGCCGATGGTCGACGGCGCCGTCGCCTCCGCGTCCTCCGAGCGGTGCGGGAGGCGTCGTCCACTCCGTGCCCCTGGAGCGTGTCATGTCACTGAGCGTCGCCGGTGTGCTGGGCGAGTCCGCCCGCCACTTCCCCGACCGGATCGCGGTGGTCGAGGGAGCGACCCGGCTCACCTACGGGGAGCTGTGGACGGAGGCGCTGCGCTGCGCCGCGGGGCTGCGGGAGGCCGGTGTGAAGCCGGGCGACCGGCTGGCCGTGCTGCTGCCGAACACGACCGAGTTCCTGCGCGTCTACTACGGGGCCCTCGCCGCCGGCGCGACGGTGGTGCCGGTGCACGCGCTGCTCGTCGCCGACGAGGTGCGGTACGTCCTCGAACACAGCGGCGCGGCCGGCATCGTCAGCGGCGGGCCGCTCTGGGCGGTGGCCGACGAGGCGGCGCGGGCCGCCGGGGTGCGCGCCTTCCAGGGGGCGCCGTCGGCCGCGGAGCCACTGGCCGCGCCGGAGCCGGCCGAGCCGTCCGACACCGCCGTGATCCTCTACACCAGCGGCACGACCGGCCGCCCCAAGGGCGCCCTGCTCACGCATCTCAACATCGTCATGAACGCCTCCGTGACCTCGCAGGACCTGCTCGGTCTGGGCGCCGGCGACGTGGTCCTCGGCTGTCTGCCCCTGTTCCACAGCTACGGCCAGACCTGTGCGATGAACGGCACCCTCCGCCAGGGCGCGACCCTGGTGCTCATGCCCCGGTTCAGCGGTCCCACGGCGCTCCGGGTGCTCGCCGACGAGGGCGTGACGGTCTTCATGGGCGTGCCCACGATGTACCACGCCCTGGTGGAGGCCGCGGCTGCCTCGGAGCTGCGGCCCGCGGCCCTGCGGGCCGCCGTGTCGGGCGGTGCGGCGCTTCCGGTCGCCGTCCTGGAGCGCTTCGAGGAGGCCTTCCGCACCCAGGTCCTGGAGGGGTACGGCCTGACGGAGACCTCGCCGGTCGCCACCTTCAACCAGCCGCACCTGGGCCGCCGGCCGGGGACGGTCGGGCATCCGGTGTGGGGCGTCGAGGTGGGCGTCGCGGACGCGGCCGTCGACGGGGAGGTCCGGCTGCTCGCGGACGGCGAGGTCGGCGAGGTCGTGGTGCGCGGGCACAACGTGTTCGCCGGGTACCTCGACGACCCGGAGGCGACGGCCGCGGCGGTCGTCGACGGCTGGTTCCGCACGGGCGACCTCGGCGCCCGCGACGAGGACGGCTTCCTGCGGATCGTGGACCGCAAGAAGGACCTGGTGATCCGCGGCGGCTTCAACGTCTACCCGCGGGAGGTCGAGGAGGTGCTCGTCCGCCATCCGTCGGTCGCGGAGGTCGCGGTGATCGGCGTCCCCGACGAGGCGAAGGGCGAGGAGGTGTGCGCGGTGGTGGTGCGCCGGGAGAACGCCGCTCCGCTCTCCGAGGACGAGCTCGTCGACTGGTCCCGCGAGCGGCTCGGCCGCCACAAGTACCCCCGGATCGTGCGCTTCGTCGACGAGCTGCCGCTCGGCCCGACCGGCAAGGTCCTCAAGCGCGCACTGGTGGCGCGAGGCGAGGTCGTGTCCGTACCGTCTTGTCACCATCGCCCTTAGGGAAGGCCTCAGTTGATGTCAGAGCACAGCCCCGAGACCCGCATAAGGAACGGCGCTCTGCGCGGCGCCCTGAAGGACGGCGTGGCCGCCTTCCTCGGCGTCCCCTACGCGCAGGCCCCCGTCGGGGCGCTCCGGTTCCGCGCGCCGGAGCCGGCCGAGCCCTGGGAGGGGGTGCGGGAGGCCACGGCCTTCGGGCCGACGGCACCGAAGCGCCCGTACGCCCCGCCTCTGGACGCGCTGCTCCCCGATCCCGAGGTCGCGGGCGACGACTGCCTCAACCTCAACGTGTGGGCGCCGTGGCCGACCACGGGCGGCGGATCCGACGCCGGCGATCCCGGCGAAGGCGGGCGCCCGGTGATGGTCTGGATCCACGGCGGGTCGCTGATCCACGGCTCCTCGGCGGTCCCCGTCTACGACGGCACCGCCTTCGCCCGGGACGGCGTCGTCCTCGTCTCGATCAACTACCGGCTCGGCGTCGAGGGGTTCGGGGTCTTCCCCGACGCACCCGCCAATCTCGGTCTGCGCGACCAGATCGCCGCGCTGACCTGGGTACGGGAGAACATCGCGGCCTTCGGCGGGGACCCGGACCGGGTGACCGTGTTCGGCGAGTCGGCCGGCGCGATATCGATCGCCGCCCTGATGGCCTCGCCGCTCGCGAAGGGCCTGTTCCGGCGGGCCGTGATCCAGAGCGGGGCGCCGAGCGCCCGGTCGGTCGACGTCGCCCGGAGGACCACGGAGGCGATCGCCGCGCGGCTCAGGGTGCCGGCGACGGCGGAGGCGTTCGCCGCCGTCGACCCGGAGCGGCTGCTCGCGGCGCAGACCGCGGTGACGGGCAAGGGCAATCCGATCCTCAGCAGGCACACCTTCCACATCACCGTGGACGGCGAGGTCCTGCCGGACCATCCGGGGGACCTGCTCGCGGACGGCGCCTCGGCGGACGTGGAGCTGCTGATGGGCACGAACACGGACGAGTACCGGCTGTGGTTCGTGCCGGGCGGGCACACCGAGAAGGTGGGGTCACTGGCGCAGCGGTTCCTGCTCCGGAAGGGGCGGATACCGCCCCGGGTGGCGAAGGTGTACCGGGAGGGCCGGACGCGGGAGAAGCCGGGCGAGGTCCTGGGCGTGCTCGCGGCGGACAAGCTGCTGCGGATCCCGCAGAACATGTACGCGGACTTCCGGCTGAACGGCAGGGCCGCCGCGACGTATCTGTACGAGTTCGGCTGGCCCTCCCCCGTCCAGGACCTCCGCGCCTGCCACGCGCTCGAACTCGGCTTCGTCTTCGACACGCTCGACCGGCCGGAGACGCGCGCGCTGACGGGCCCGGACGCTCCCCAGGACCTGGCGACCGCGATGCACACCGCCTGGGTGGCCTTCGCCACGACGGGCGACCCGGGCTGGCGCGCCTGGGACCCGGCCCGCCCGGTCATGACCTTCGGCCCGGGCACTCCGTCCCTGGTCGAGGCCCCGCGCGAGGCCGAACGGCTCGCCTGGGAGGGCTGAGCGGGCCGGCGGGAATCACCGTGCGGCGCGGCTCGTTTACGTGGAGGACGGGCCGCGCCGAGGAAAGGCAGCACAGACGATGAGCGTCGACACCACCACCACGGGACCGACCGAGCCGACGGCGTACTCCGCGTCCGAGTCGGTGCGGCGGATCCTGACGTCCACCGGCGACACCTGGGCGGTGGTCGGGCTCTCCTCGAACCAGGCGCGGGCCGCGTACGGCGTGGCGGCGGTTCTCCAGCGCTTCGGCAAGCGGATCGTCCCGGTCCATCCGAAGGCGGAGACGGTGCACGGCGAGCAGGGGTACGCCTCCCTCGCCGACATCCCGTTCCCGGTGGACGTCGTCGACGTGTTCGTGAACAGCGACCAGGCGGGCGGGATCGCCGACGAGGCGGTGGCGATCGGCGCCAAGGCGGTCTGGTTCCAGCTGGACGTGATCGACGAGGACGCCTTCGCCAGGACCCGCGCGGCGGGCCTGGACATGGTCATGGACCGCTGCCCCGCGATCGAGATCCCGCGCCTCGGCTGACCCGGGTGCCCGGGGCGCCCGAAGGCGTCCCGGGCCGTGTCCGGTCAGCCGACGGCGACGCCGAGGCCCTCCAAGACGACCACGCCGGGCAGTTGGGCGAAGGCCTTGCCCGGCAGGATGAGCTTGCCGCGGCGGCTGCCGCTGCCGATCAGGACCCACTCGGTGTCGACGACGGCGGCGTCCACGAGCAGGGGCCAGGCGGCCGGGAGGCCGACGGGGGTGATGCCGCCGTACTCCATGCCGGTCTCGCCGGTCGCCGTGTCCATCGGCGCGAAGGAGGCCTTGCGGGCGCCGAGGTGCTTGCGTACGGCCCCGTTGACGTCGACCCGGGTCGCCGACTTCACCACGCACGCGGCGAGGGTCGTGGTCTCGCCCCGCTTGCCCGCGACGACCACGCAGTTGGCGGACGCGTCGAGCAGGTCGGCACCGTGGTGCTCGACGAAGACGGCGGTGTCGGCGATGGCCGGGTCGGTGTCCACGTAGAGCAGCTGATCGACGGTGACGGGCCCCGTCCAGGCGCGGACGGCGACGGCGACGGGTGCGGTGAGCAGGTCGAGTCGGTCGGCGGCGGGCCGGGCGTCGGTGAAGTCTCCGATGGGTGCGCGCATGCGCCTCACGCTAACAACCGTCGCCCCGGGGGCGGATGGCCGTCTCAGCGTACGGGCGGGATGGAGACCGCCATCGTCATCTCGGCCGGCTCGTCGCCGTCGTTGCGGTAGACGTGCGCGAGGTTGGCCTCGAAGGCGGCGGAGGTGCCGGCGGGCAGGACGTGCTCCTCGCCGTCGACGACGAGGGTGAGGACTCCGGCGGTGACGTGCAGGAGCTCGGTCGTGCCGTCCGGGTGCGGGTCGGAGGCGCTGCCGTCGCCGGGCATGAGGGTCCAGGACCAGAGCTCCAGCGGGCCGCGGGCCTCGGTGCCGACCAGGAGGGTGGTGTGGCTGCCGGTGGGGGTGGACCACATGCGGACGGCCTGGCCGGGCGGGACGAGCCGGACCTGGGGGCCCTGCTCGTAGTCGAGGAGGGTCGTGATGGAGACGCCGAGCGCGTCGGCCAGTTTCACCGTGGTGCCGACGCTGGGGTTCGTCCGGGCCTGCTCGATCTGGATGATCATGCCGCGGCTGACCCCCGCCCGCGCGGCGAGCGCGTCCAGGGTGAAGCCGCGCTCCTTGCGCCAGCGCTTCAGGTTCCGGGCGAGCGACTGCGTGAGCTGATCGAGGTCCGACACATTCCGTCCAATATTTTGGATGACAGAGTTCAATGAACTGAACTACGGTGGGATGCACCCGATTGTTCACTGCACTGTACTGCGTCCTGCCGTACGCGACTGCGAGGATCCATGACCGCCCTGTTCGCCCTGGCCACCAGCCTGCTCTGGGGCCTCGCCGACTTCGGCGGCGGACTGCTCACCCGCCGGATCCCCGCCCTCACGGTCGTGGTGGTCTCCCAGGTCCTCGCGGTCCTCGTCCTCGGCGCGATCGTCCTCGCCACCGGCGCCTGGACCGAGGCGGGACCCCAGCTCTGGTACGCGGTGGGGGCCGGCGTCGTCGGCCCGGCGGCGATGCTCGCCTTCTACAAGGCGCTCGCGCTCGGCCCGATGGGCGTCGTCTCCCCGCTCGGCTCGCTCGGCGTGATCGTCCCCGTCTCCGTCGGCCTGATCGTCGGAGACCGGCCGGGCCTGCTCCAGTTCGCCGGCATCGGCGTGGCCGTCCTCGGCATCGTGCTCGCGGGCGGCCCCGAACTGCGCGGCGCACCCGTCCAGCGCCAGACGGTCCTGCTCACCCTGGTCGCGGCCTTCGGCTTCGGCTCGGTGATGGCACTGATCGCCGAGGCCTCCACCACGGTCACCGGCCTCTCCCTCGCCCTCTTCGTCCAGCGCGTCACCAACGTCCTGGTGGGCGGCGGCGCCCTGTACGCCTCCGTACGGCGCGGCGCCCGCGCGCTCCCCGAGGGCGGGACTCCGGTCATCCGCGCCGCGCTCCCGGCCCTCGCCTTCGTCGGCCTCGCCGACGTCGCCGCCAACGGCACCTACGCGATCGCGGCCCAGCAGGGCCCGGTCAGCCTCGCCGCGGTCCTCGCGAGCCTCTACCCCGTCGTCACCGCGGTCGCGGCGTTCGCGGTCCTCAAGGAGCGCCTCCGCGCGATTCAGGCCGCCGGCGCGCTCCTCGCCCTGGGCGGCACGGTCCTCCTCGTCGCGACCTGAGGAACGTCCCACCCGGAGCCTCACGAGTGACCAACGTCACATCGTGGGACTCTGGCGCTCTCGCCCTCTTCTCTGCCTCTTCCGCCACTCTTCGCGCCTCACTCCGCCATGGCCTGAATCACCCCCCGCCCACGGCGTCGCGCCATCGCCCGACGTCCGCTCCCCGCCCCCTCCCCAGGGGCATCGGCCGCCCCTGAGGCACCCGCGACCGGCCGCTGGACCCGCCTCCGAGGCATGGCCGAGTAACGCCCCTTCCTGCCTCAACCTGTCCTCAACTCCATGGAGAGAAAGAGAAGTTCACGGCCGGTGGCCGCATCGGAAACCCCTTTTCAGCGGTACGGGAACCGGCTTAGGTTCACCTGGCTCTTTCCAGAACTGCCGACCGGCGTCGCGGGGCTTCGCGACCCGGCGCGAGCAGCGGACCGTTGGGGGAATCCCGTGGCTGACGAGAAGGTGCTCGACGCGCAGAAATGGGTCAACGCGACCTACGGCGCCGTGGCCGGCTATGTACGGTGCCCGGAGGACGGCCGAACCGGCTGGTCGACCATGAACTCCCTGATCATGGGCCTCCAGCACGAACTGGGCATCACGCCGGTGGTGGCGAGCTTCGGCCCGACCACGATGGCCAAGGTCCAGGCGCTCGGCGACATCGGCTTCGGTTGGAACCAGAACTCCAACATCGTGCGGATCATCCAGCACGGCTTGTTCTGCAAGGGCTACTGGGGCGCCAACGGCTTCGGCGAGTTCGGCGCGGTCACGACCGAGGCGGTCAAGTCCCTCCGGGTCAACATGGGCCTGCCGGACGGCGGCACCGGCACCGCGGGCGGCCAGGTGACGCCGAAGATCTTCAAGTGCATCCTCAACATGGACGCGTACGTCGTCGTGGCCGGCGGCACCGACAAGATCCGCAACATCCAGCAGTGGCTCAACGGCCGTTACTGGCAGAAGGACGCCTACTCGATCGGTCCTTGCGACGGCATCTACTCCCGGGACGTGCAGAAGTCCCTGGTCATCGCCATCCAGTACGAGCTGGGCCTCACCCCCAGCGGCAACTTCGGCCCCGGCACCCAGGCCGGCCTGCGGTCCCACCCCGTGCGCGAGGGCGACTCCGGCATCTTCGTGCAGCTCTTCACCGCCGCCTGCGTCTTCAACGAGCCGGTGATCCTGCGCGGCCTGGACGACCAGGAGGTCCGGACGACCTTCAAGAGCACCTACGACTCGAAGACCAAGGAATTCGTCCAGATCTTCCAGGAGTTCGCGCAGCTCTACAAGAAGAACGACGCCTCCTACGGCGTCGGCGAGTTCGACACCTGGGCGCAGCTCCTGGTCTCCATGGGCAACGCGGACCGTGCCGCCACCGCCTCGGACACGCGGTTCGAGATCACGCCCTCCCGGGCCCGCTGGCTGTACGACAACGGCTACCGGATGGTCGGCCGCTACCTGTACGACCCGCCGGGGTCCACCCTCGACAAGGAGATCAAGCCGGGCGAGCTGCAGACCATCTTCGGCGCCGGCCTGCGGGTCTTCCCGATCTACCAGGACAACGCCCGCCAGCTCTCCGACTTCACCTACAGCCAGGGCTTCCAGCACGCCCTCAACGCGCACGAGCTGGCCACCGGCTACGGCTTCAACCGGGGCACCACGATCTACTTCGCCGTCGACTACGACGCCCAGCAGTGGGAGATCGACGGCCAGCCGCAGGGCGTCGTCGCGTACTTCAACGGCGTGGTCGCCGGCCTGGCGAGCAAGGGCAAGAAGTACCTCCACGGCGTCTACGGCTCCCGCAACGTCTGTATCAACGTCACCGCCAAGACCGGTGCGCGCTTCTCCTTCGTCTCCGGCATGTCCTGGGGCTTCTCCGGCAACCTCGGCTACCCGCTGCCCTCCAACTGGGCCATCAACCAGATCAAGGAGTTCAAGGTCACCAACGGCTCCGACGTCTTCGACCTGGACCGGGACGTCTGGCGGGAGAACGGCGAGCCCGGCGTGGGCTCCGTCAACGAGACGGGCGGCCCCGCCGACGGCTACATCGCCTACGTGCAGCGGCTCCTCGACCACGCCAACGCCTACAAGACGGCGAACAACGTCGGCACCAACGCCAGCCGCCTCGTGATGGAGTTCATCCGCCACGAGAAGTACCAGGGCGTGAAGTGGTGGTGGCTCGCGGACAGCTACGACGACGGCTTCGTCGCCTACTGCAAGGCCCGTGGCGAGACGGTCTTCAACACCTTCACGGACCCCATCACGGGCTACCAGCTCGACGCCACCCACCTGATGGCCACGGCCAACGGCTTCCTGGTCAACTCGGACCCGTCCGACAAGAAGGAGGCCGTGGGCGGCGACATCGCCGGCTGGGGCGGCGACATCATGACCTTCTGGGCGGACTGGCGGAACCACGTCGACGAGTACGCCTCGCCGCTCACCTTCACCCAGGCGAAACTGGCCATCCCCGGCCAGGTCTCCAGCTTCGGCTACACGGACATGATCGAGGACGTCGACGGCTACCTGCTGGCCAAGCACGTCGACGGCGGCGGGAACATCCTCGACTGGATGAACGCGCACTACAACAACGGCGGCGGCCTGCGCCGCTTCCGCAGCCACTTCGACCGGCGCTGGGGCAACGGCACCGACTGCCGCGCCTGCTGCTGGGACGTCCTCGCCGGGCCCGCCGACACCACCGTGAATCTGGCCCGCCTCGCGCTCATCACGGGCGCCGGCGCCGCGCTCCCCGCGGACTACGTCCTGCTGCCGGGCAACACCGAGAAGCTCGCCCTGTTCTGTCAGGGGTTCACCGACCGCCAGCTCTCCCTGATCGGCCTGGAGAACAGCCTGGCCGCCCAGTTCAAGCAGAACCTCGCCACCTACCGCAAGCAGGCGGACCAGCGTGCGGCCCAGCGAGGGGCCGGCCGATAGGCGCGACAGCGGCGAGGTGGCGCGATAGGGCCGGTGCGGCACGAGGCACGTGCAGGCTTGGCCCATGGTGATCCTCCTCCCCCTCCTCATACCCCTCCTGGCCGGGGTCTTCTTCTGGAGCCGTCCGTTGTTCTCCGGGACATGGCGCCGCAGCCCCGGCTGGTTCGTCTGGAGCGCGTTACTGCTCCTGGCGGCCACGGGGGTCACGTACCTCGTCGGCTCGCTTGCCGGCGCGTCGCTCGACCCGGAGGAGGCCTGCCACCGGGCGGGCGAGACCTACGACGCGCTCTACCGGAGCGCGAACTTCGAGGAGTACACCCGGTGGTACCCGCTGCACGACAAGTGCAACGCGGGATACGACCTCGTCCCGGCCTGGGTCAACCCGACCCTGGCCGTGCTGCCCGCACTGGCGGTCCTCTGCCTGGCCTATGCCGTACGACTGGCCGTCACCCGACGCCGTACCGAGAAGAAGGGCACGTCATGAACGATCTGAGCAGGCGCCGTGTGCTCGGCGCCGCCGGCGGTCTGGCCGGGGCCACCGCCCTCGGCCTGCTTGACCTCACCCCGGCGGCGGCCGCCGTCCCGGGCGCCGCGGCCGGCACGGTCCCGAGGCCGGCCAACTGGCGCGGCACCCGTTCGGCCAACGGCTGGAAGATCCTCGACGCGGCCCCCGCGCACCCCATCGAGGGCAGCGGCCGCTCCGTCCAGCTGGCCGAGGGCGACGCGGCGACGCTGCTGCTCCATGTCGCCCGCCGCTTCCACTACGAGATCGACGAGCTGCGCGTGGGGGACGTGACGGGCCACTCCACGACCCGCAGGATCCGCCTGCCGCACGAGTCGAACTACCTGTCCGGCACGGCGATATCCATCCGCCGGGACGCCTACCCGCTCGGCGTGGGCGGCGGGCTCTACCCGCACGAGCAGGTCGTGGTGCGGGACATCCTGGCGGAGCTCGACGGTGTCGTCGCCTGGGGCGGCGACCTGGCGACCCCGCAGGAGTCGCACTTCGAGCTGGCTCTCGGGCCGACCCACCCGAAGGTGCGGGGCGTGGCCCGCAAGCTGCGCGAGTGGCGGGACGCTCCCGGTCAGGGGGCCGGCTCGATCGACGCGTTCGCACCGGAGCGCCTGGCGACGGTCGCGTCGTTCAGAGCCCGAGGCGCTTCGTAACCGGCACCGTGTGGCCGGAAGATCACTCGTCCAGACCACCGGGGCATGGACAGATTCGGAATCCGGGAAATCCAACACGGGGGCGGAACACGGATTTCTTTTGTGCGGGATCGACCAACCCGCATCGACCTGGGGAAGCGTTACCGCGCCGACACCACGTCACGTCCGCTCCCGTACGTACGAAAGGAATGAACTGTGGCGGACGAGCAAGTTCTCCGGGCCCAGAAGTGGGTGAACTCCACTTATGCGGGTGTCGCCGGATACGTGCCATGCCCCGAGGACGGCCGCACGGGCTGGGGGACCATGAACTCCTTGGTCATGGGCCTGCAGAAGGAACTCGGAATCAGCCCGGTCGTGGCCTCGTTCGGCCCTACCACCTACTCCAAGATGGCCGCGCTCGGCGACATCGGCTTCGAGTGGGACAAGAACCGGAACATCGTCGCTATCCTCCAGTTCGCCATGTGGTGCAAGGGATACTGGGCCGTCGAGCCCAAGAGCGAAGGCTGGTTTACCGGCGTCACCCGTGAGGCCGTGTCGAAGCTCCGCGGCGACATGGGAATCGGCGGCGCGGGCGTCATCAACGCCAAGGTCGCCAAGGCCCTTCTCAACATGGACGCCTATGTCGTCGTGGCCGGCGGAAGCGACGGAGTCCGGACGGTCCAGCAGTGGCTGAACAGCCGTTACTGGGCCAAGGACGCCTACAACATCGGGCCCTGCGACGGGATCTACTCCCGCGACGTCCAGAAGTCGCTGATGATCGCCCTCCAGTACGAGCTGGGCATCGCCGCGCCGAACGGCAGTTTCGGCCCCGCGACGCAGGCGGGACTGCGGTCCCACACCCTCTCCGAGGGCGCGTCCGGAGTCTTCGTCCAGCTGTTCTCCGCCGCGTGCCTCTTCAACTCCCCGACCTTCGACCCCACCGGCGACCCCGTCGTCACGACGTGGCGCTCCACGTTCGACTCCAAGCTCGGCGACTGGGTCAGCGTTTTCCAGAAGTTCAACAAGCTCACCGACAACCGCACCGGCGATTACGAGACATGGGCGCAGCTCCTGGTGTCCATGGGCGACCCCAACCGCACGGCGACCGCGTCGGACACCCGGTACGAGATCACCGCGTCACGCGCCAAGTGGCTGTTCGACAACGGATACCGGTTCGTCGGACGCTACATATTCGACCCGCCGGGTTCCACCCTCGACAAGGAGATCAAGCCGGGGGAGCTGGACACCATCTTCCGCGCGGGGCTCAGGGTCTTCCCGATCTACCAGGACAACGCCCGCCAGGTTTCGGACTTCTCCTACACCACCGGTTACCAGCACGGGCTGAACGCCCAGAAATGTGCCGACGGATACGGCTTCAACCGGGGCACCACGATCTACTTCGCCGTCGACTACGACGCGACCAGCGAAGAGATCGCGAGCGCCATCGTGCCGTACTTCCAGGGCGTGCAGGCGGCCCTCGCCGGCCAGGGCAAGAAATACACGCACGGCGTCTACGGATCGCGGAATGTCTGCAGCACCGTCAGCAACAAGACGTTCGCCCGGTTCTCCTTCGTCTCCGGCATGTCCTGGGGATTCTCCGGGAACCTCGGTTTCCCCATTCCGCGGAACTGGGCGTTCAACCAGATCAAGGAGTTCAAGGTCACCAACGGCACCGACTCGTTCGACCTGGACAACGACGTCGCCTCCGGGCTCGACGCCGGCGTCTCCTCGGTGAACCAGACAGGCGGCCCGGCGGACGGTTTCATCGCCTACGTCCAGAAGCTGTACGACCTGGCGGGCCAGTACGGCGCCACCGGCCAGAAGCAGAGCCAGCTGGTCATGGAGTACATCCGTCACTCCGCGTACGGCAACAAGGACACGGCCAACAAGCTCGGCTGGTGGTACCTCATCGGCGGCTACGACGGCGGATTCGTCGACTTCTGCAACTCCAAGGGCATGAGCATCACCCAGTTCTTCACCGACCCCTTCACCGGGTACCAGCTCGGCTCCGAGCACATGATGGCCACGGCCAACGCCCACCTGCTGACCGCCCAGCCGGACAACAAGAAGTCCGCCAACGGCGGCGACGTCGGCGGCTGGGCCGGTGACCTGATGACGTTCTGGGCCGACTGGCGCAACTCCGAACAGGAGTACGCCGATCCGCTGGCGTTCGCCCACGCCAGGCTCGGTGTCCCGGGCGTCTCCTCCTCGTTCGGCTTCAACGACCTCATCGAGGACGCCGACGGGTACCTGCTCGCCCAGGCCGTGCGGGGCGGCGGGAACATCGTCGACGCCATGAAGGCCCACTACAACGGTGGTGGCGGTCTGCGCCGCTTCAACAACTACTTCACCGGGCGGTGGGGCAACGCCACGGACTGCAAGACCTCCGCCCATAATGCCCTGACCGCTCTGGACGGAACGCTCTCGGTCGCCCAGGCGTACCTCATCGGTTATGCCGGCGCGGCGTTCCCGGCCGATTACCAGAACCTCCCGGGTGGCTTCGACAAGCTCCAGAGGTTCGAGCAGGGCTTCGTCGACGCGCTGCTCGCCCGCATGGGAATGGAGACGAGCAGCGTGGCGACGCTCCGGGCGAACCACTCGAACTATCTCAAGGCCGCACGAGCACGGTCCGCCCGGTAACGATCAGCGAGAACAGCGGCATGAAACACATCCTCGTACCCCTCGGCGCCCTCCTCCTCCTCGGATGGACGCTGTGGAATCTCTGGAACCTCTTCCGCATCGCCGGCGGGCTGCGGGACGGAAAATGGCGGCGCCCCGTGTGGTGGGTGCGCGTGTTCTCCGTCTCGCTCTGCGCCGGCCTGATGTCGTGGCTCTGGGGACTTTTCGCGGGAGGTCTCGACACCCGCAAGACCTGCCTCTACATGCGCCACGAGAACTACGACGAGGCCTACCGGAAGGCCCGTGCGGAGGAGTTCGGGAAGCTCTTCCCCCTGCACGACAAGTGCAACGCGGACTACGACCTGGTGCCCGCGTGGGTCAACCCGGCCATCGTGATCTTCACTGTCATCGCCCTGGCCGCACTCGTCGTCCTGCTGCGATTCGGGGTCGCTCGTCTTCTCAGCCCGTCCAGAAAGGAGCACCAGTCATGAACCTGATCGGGCTCTCACGGCGCCGGTTCATCGGCGCCACCTCCGGTGTCGCGATCGCCGCGACGCTGGTCGAGTTCGGCGGGGCCGCCCCGGCCCTGGCCGACAGCCGCACGTGGCAGTCGACGGCGTCCAGGAGCGGCTGGCCCGTCCTCGCCCACGCGAACACCTTCGCCATCGAGGGCAGCGGCCTGCACGTCTCGCTCGCCGACGGCGACGCCGCCACCGTCCTGCTGCACGTGGCCCGGCGGTTCCACTACGAGATCGACGCGCTGCGCACCGGCGACGTGCACGGCTGGACCCGCGACCGGGCGGTGGCGGAGCCGTACGAGTCCAACTACCTGTCCGGGAGCGCACTGGCGATCCGCCCCACGTGGTACCCCGCCGGCTCCAAGGGCAATCTGTACCCGAACGAGCTGATCGTCGTCCGGGACATCCTCGCCGAGCTCGACGGCGTCGTCGCCTGGGGCGGCGACTTCACGACGCCGAAGGAGTCCCACTTCGAGATCGCGGTCAAGCCCGGCCACCCGCGTCTGAAGGGCGTCGCCCGCAAGATCGGCGGCTGGAACAGCGGCCCGGGCGACGAGGGCGCGGGCGCGGTCGACGCGTTCGACCCCGAGCGCCGGCGCGCGTCCCGCGCGTTCGCACGGCGTGCCGCGTGACCGACGCGCTCCTGAGCACGTGACGGTGGGTGTGCCGCGCCGCGGCACACCCACCGGTCTTCGCTCAGCCCCACCCGTGCGTGTCGTCCGGGTAGCTCGTCACTCAACGCTCCTGGACGTCCCGCCCGCTTCCCCGACCACGTCCTCAGCGTTCGGAATGACTCGTCCAGGAGGACGTGGTCGCCTGTTCGGCTTCCCAGGCCGCCAGCGCGGCGAGCTGTTCCGCCGTCACGTCCTCCGGAATCGGCTTGGGGGCCGGGGTCCGCAGCGGGGGCTGCCAGCCCCGCTCGGGGTCCCAGCTGCGGACGACCCGCGCGGGCGCGCCCGCGACCACCGAGTGGTCGGGCACCTCGCCGCGGACGACCGCGCCCGCCGCGACGACCACGTTCCGGCCGAGCTTCGCGCCGGGCAGGATCACGGAGCCGGTGCCGAGCCAGCAGCCGGGGCCGATGGAGACGGGCTCCGAGCGGGGCCACTGGCGGCCGACGGGCTCGTCCGGGTCGTCGTAGCTGTGGTTGGTCGAGGTGATGTAGACGTACGGCCCGCAGTAGGTGTCGGAACCGATGGTCACCCGCGCGTCGGCGATGACGTGACTGCCCCGGCCGAGGACGACCCCGTCACCGAGGGTCAGGACGGTGTCCGCGCCGAGGTCGAGGCCCGGCAGCATGCCCGCCGTCAGCGTGACCTGCTCGGCGATGATGCAGCACTCGCCGATCTCGATCCAGCGCTCGCCGAAGACCGTGCCCTGCGGGAAGGCCAGCCGGGTGCCCGCGCCGAGCCGGCGGAAGCGCAGCCGCCCGGGGTGCTCGGCGGTGACGGAGCCGGCCTGCTGCGCCCAGCGCCAGCCGCCCTGCACGGCACGGGCGACGACCCGGCGCCGCCAGGCGGCGAGGGATGAGAACGTGTTTCTGTTCCTGGGCACCCGGCCACCGTAGTCGGCGCCGTCGTACCTGATCACCGCGGTGCGCTGTGATGTCCGTCATGAGCACCGCATAGGCTGCGGCCGGGGGTCTCCCCCGGGCGCGACACGACGGCTGACGATCAGGAGCGAACCATGACAGAGGCGTTGATCAAGGGTGTGGGCGGCAAGGAGCCGCTGATCGACCCGACCGCGTTCACCGCCCCGACCTCCGTGGTGCTCGGCGAGGTCACGCTCGGCGCCCGCGCCAGCATCTGGTACCACGCCGTGCTGCGCGCGGACTGCGGTCCCATCGCGATCGGCGAGGACTCCAACATCCAGGACAACAGCACCGTGCACGTCGACCCGGGCTTCCCCGTCTCCATCGGCGACCGGGTGACCGTCGGCCACAACGCCACCGTGCACGGCTGCGTCATCGAGGACGACGTGCTCGTCGGCATGGGCGCGACGGTCCTCAACGGCGCCCGGATCGGTGCCGGCTCCCTGATCGCCGCCCAGGCGCTGGTCCCGCAGGGGATGGAGATCCCGCCGGGCTCGCTGGTGGCGGGCGTACCGGCGAAGGTGCGCCGCCCGCTCACCGACGAGGAGAAGGAGGGCATCAAGCTGAACGCCGAGATGTACCTGCTGCTCGCCAAGGGCCACGCCGAGGCCTTCGACGCCTGAGCCCCGGTACGGCGGAGGGCGGCACCCGCACCGGG
>NZ_JBHJQI010000054.1:0-51187 GCF_042262805.1 Streptomyces sp. NPDC056361 | reverse complement strand
AGCGTCGACCCGGCCCGGAACTCCCGGGTCCGGTCGACGCTCGCGCGCGTGGCCGAGCGGGAGAATCTCCCGCAGGCCCCTCTTTCTGTGGCTCCAGAAGAAGCCGAGCTTCTTCGGCGGGTAGCTGACCAGCAGGTTTTTCGTCTGCTGGCGGTACACGCCTCGCATGTCCCCTGACCGCGGAAACGGCCGCGATTCGGCCAAGCGCAGGCGGCTGGTCCGGGAATGGCCCGGATCTTGGCCGGCACGGAGAGGGCCTCTGACCGATGGCGCGAGGCGGCGGCGAGTTGGCACACAGCGAGGGGGATCCCGCGTCTGCGCAGGTAGGCGCGGTTGGCCTTGGACGAGGAGGCATGGTCCGCGGCCACCGCCATGGGTCGGGTGCGTGGCCGGCCGAGTGAGCCGGGACCTGGATTCGGCCGAGTGCTGTGGGAATGGAGGGCTGCCCCTGGGGCGGGTGAACTCCCGCTGCTGCAGGGGCGGCGCCTGGGGTCTCGGCGTCGGTGACGAGGGCACCGTCGTATGCCGTGTCCGCTCCCTCCCAGCGCTCAGCGAGGGCAAGGGCGGTCGCCGCTTCGCCCCACATCGCGCCCGACGACCACCCACTCATCATCAGGGAGCGGGGTCCGGGGAAAGGTGGATCCGGGCCGCTACCGGAAGGTGGTCGCTGGCCGTCGCGGGGAGGGTCCATGCCGAAGCGGCCCGGACGCCCCCGAGAAGGATCTGGTCGATCCGGACGGCCGGCAGGCGCGCCGGCCAGGTGAAGCCGAAGCCCGCGCCCGCCAAGGCCTGTGCGGAGACGAGACGGTCGGTGAGGGGCCGCAATGCGCGGTCGTCGGTGGAGCCGTTGAGGTCGCCCATGACGACGACGCGCCGGACGGGCTCGGCCCGTACCTCCGCCGCCAGCAGGCCCAGTGCCTCGTCGCGCGCCCCGGCGGTGAATCCGGCCGGGCCCACGCGGACGGACGGCAGGTGGGCGACGTACACGGCCAGCCGCCCGCCGGGCGCGTCGACCGTGGCCCGCATCGCCCGCGTCCACGGCATGATCGGCACGGCCCGCGCGTCCCTCAGCGGATGGACGCTCCACAGGCCCACCGTGCCCTGGTAGAAGTGGTACGGGTAGGCCTCCGCCAGGGCCTGCTCGTAGGCGGGCGCCGTGGCCGGGCTCAGCTCCTCCAACGCCAGTACGTCCGCCCCGGCGGCGAGCAGGCTCCGCACGGTTCCTTCGGGGTCGGGGTTGGCCTGGTTGACGTTGTGACTGACCAGCGTGAGGTCCCCGCCGGGGGACGTCTTGTCGGCGAGGACTCCGCCGAAGACCGCCAGCCAGGCCGCCGCCGGCACCACCAGGGCCACCGCCGCCGCCACCCGCGCCCGCCGCAGCAGGGCCGCGGC
Source organism: Streptomyces sp. NPDC056361 (assembly GCF_042262805.1). NCBI lineage: Bacteria > Bacillati > Actinomycetota > Actinomycetes > Kitasatosporales > Streptomycetaceae > Streptomyces > Streptomyces sp. NPDC056361. The sequence continues at coordinate 49,795 of NZ_JBHJQI010000054.1, read as the reverse complement.
CACCAGCACGGGCACGACCAGCGCGCTCCAGGGCAGCAGGGTCTCGGCCAGACTGCTCAGCCGTCCGGGCAGCCTGGGGAGCAGCCCGTGGCCCGCGACGCCCACCGCGAGGAGGACGGAGCAGCCCGTGACCGCCGCCCCGCGGCGTCGCCACCACCGGCGGCGCGCCCCGGCGTCCGCCGCGCGGTCCGGGCCGACCGCCGTGCCGCCCGCCCCGGTGGAGGGAAGGGTCCCCGCCGCCGTGCCGTCCGGTGCGGCGGCGGGGACCGGGCGTGTCGTCGCGGTCATCGTCCCCGGCCCTCCGTTCCGGCGGCGGCCAGCCGGTCGCGGACGGCGGTGAGCAGGCCGCGACTGGTGTCGACGGCGGCGCGGAGCCCCTCGGCGGGCGTGGTGTTCGCCCGCTGGTGCAGGACGGCGCCCACCAGCAGCCGGGGCGTACCGCCGACGCGCACCTCGCAGGCCCACAGGAGGTTCCCGCCCGCCGGTGTGCTGGAGCCGGTCTTCACGCCGAGGACGCCCGGGGTGTCCAGCAGGGGATTGGTGTTGGTGATCGTCCCGAGGCCGGGGACGGTGGTCTCGCGGGTGGCCACGACCGCCCGGAAGACAGGGTCCTCCATCGCGGCCCGCGTCAGCCGCACCTGGTCGGCCGCGGTGCTCGTGGTCGTCGGCTCGATGCCGCTCGCCCCCGTGTAGACCGTGTCCTTCATGCCGAGCCGTCCGGCGGCGCGCCGCATCTTCACCACGAAGGCAGCCTGGCTGCCGGAGTCCCAGCGGGCCAGCAGACGGGCGACGTTGTTGCCGGAGGGGATCAGGAGCAGTTCCAGGAGCCGGCGCTGGGAGTAGCGTTCGCCAGGCCGTACGGGGACGGTCGACTCGCCGCCGACTCCCGCCTCGTGCGCGGCCGTCCGGTCCACTTCGATCAGGGGGCCTTCCTCGTCAGGCCGCAGCGGGTGCTCCTCCAGGATGACGTAGGCGGTCATCACCTTCGTCAGGCTCGCGATCGGCACTGGCCGCCGCCCGCCCCGCTCGCCCAGCGAACCGGTCCCTTCGAGGTCGACGGCGCTCTGGCCGTCCCGCGGCCACGGGAGCGGGCCGATGTCGGAAACCGGCCTTCGCTCGTCACCCGGCGTCGGAGGCGCGCCGGAGGGGGAGGCGACGGCGATGCCCAAGGCCGTCAGCAGGGCCAGGAACAGGGCACCGCCGACGAGGCGGTGACGGGGGGTACGGGGAACGGGCACGGGCCGCCTCCAGGGGCTGCGGTACGGGATCGGTACGGCAGCAAGACTCCGGGGACGAGGTCTCCGTCCCACGGTCGGAAGAGCGCGGCCCGCGCTCGGGAACCCATCGGTCGTGTATCAACGGGGCGGCGAGTGGACGTGCGCCAGCCGGCGCGTTCGACGCATCGGCGGGGCGGGTCGGGGCCCCGGCCGGAAGAGCGGAGGGGGTGCGCATCGCGCCGGGCGGCCGTCCCGGCGAAGGCGATCGATACGGGACGGCCTCGTCGGCGGACGGAGCCGTCCCCGGACGGCGGAGCCACGCACCGGCGGGCCGTCCGAAGCGCGGGGACGTACGCCGACAGGTGACCGTCGAGGACCGTGCGTCGGCATGCAGGCCGTACCGGTACGTACCCCGACAGGCGGACCTCCCGGGACGCCGAGGAGCGTCCCGCGGCGGGCAGGCCGTCCCGGTACGGCCGGGTCACCCGCCGGCGGGCGGTCCAGGGACGCGGTCACGCCTCGGACGGTGGCCCGTCCTGGGGCAGGGTCAGGGTCGCGACCGCCCCTCCGTCCGGGGCGTTGGCGAAGTCCAGGGTCGCCCCGATCACCCTCGCCTGGCCGGACGCGATCGTCAGGCCCAGGCCGTGCCCGTGCCCCCGCTCGGCCGTGCCCGTACGGAACCGCTGGGGGCCGTGGGACAACAGGTCGGCCGGGAAGCCGGGGCCGTGGTCCCGGACGGTCACCGTCCGACCGGCGACGGCGACTTCCACCAGGCCCGCGCCGTGCCGGTGGGCGTTGACGACGAGGTTGGAGACGATACGGTCCAGGCGCCGGGGGTCCGACTCGACCACCGCCGTCTCCCGTTCGGTCACCCGCGCCGCGAGGCCCGTCCGCGCCACCGAGTCCCGGACGAGGGCGGCCAGGTCGACCGGTCCCGGCTGGGACGTCTCGGCGCCCGCGTCGAGACGGGAGATCTCGAGGAGATCCTCCACCAGGTCCCGCAGCACCTGCACCCGGCTCTGGACCATGTCCGTCACCTCGCCCTCGGGCAGCAGGTCCGCCGAGGTGACCAGACCCATCAGCGGGGTGCGCAGCTCGTGTGCGACGTCGGCGGTGAAGCGCTGCTCGGTGTCGATCCGCTGCTGGAGGCTGTCGGCCATCGAGTCCACCACGGCTGAGATCTCGGCGACCTCGTCGCCCCCGCGGACCGTCCCCGTCCGGGCGTCGAGGTCGCCCGCCGTGATGCGGCGGGCCGTGCGGGCCACCCGGCGCAGCCGCCGGGCGGGGAGTTCCGTCGCCAGGGCCGTGGCGGGGACGACGACGCCCAGGGTGAGCAGCGAGTACTTCCACATGTGACGGTCCAGGGCCTGCCGGGTCAGCAGGTCGGCGGTCATGTCGACCTCGACCGCGTACAACTTCCCGCCCTCCCGCCGGGCCGCCCAGAACACGGGGGCCGGTGGCTCGTTCTCGTAGAGCGTGGCCTCGCCGTCGTGCTCGACCTGCCGCAGCAGGGCCTCGGGCAGCTCCCCCGGGGAGGCCCGGGGGCCATCCTCACCCGCGGCCGCGGCCTCCTCTCTGGCCTTCGCCAGGGCCGTGACGGCTCTGCCCGCGCCCTCGTGCATGGACCGCCGCAGCACCGAGTCGTGCACCAGCACGCCGACCGTCAGCGCCATCGAGGCACAGGCCAGCGCCACCAGGAGGACGATCTTCCAGCGCAGCGAGCGGGAGTGCGGCACCAGGCCCGCGACCGCTCCCCGGGGACCCCGGCTCACCGCTTCCACTTGTAGCCGAAGCCCCGGACCGTCTCGACTCGCTCGGAGCCGATCTTCTTGCGCAGTCGCTGCACGCACAGGTCGACGACCCGGGTGTCGCCGTCCCAGCCGTAGTCCCACACCTCGCGCAGCAGGGTCTGACGGTCCAGCACGATTCCTGGGTGCGCTGCGAATTCGAGCAGCAGCCGCAGCTCGGTCGGGGCGAGCGCGATCCGCTCGCCGCCCCTGCGGACCTCCAGGGCCGCGGGGTCGAGGGAGAGGTCACCGAAGACCAGCGGGGCGGCCGGCTCCGCGGGGCCGGCCGGTTCGGCTACCGGGGGTACGAAGGCGGCCCGGCGCAGCAGCGAACGGATCCGCGCCACCAGGACGGCGGTGTCGACGGGCTTCACCACGTAGTCGTCGGCCCCCGCCTCCAGGCCGGACACCACGTCGAGGGCGTCGCCGCGCGCCGACATCATCAGGATCGGGTCCGTGGCCGTCTCCCGGATGCGCCGGCACAGCCCGATGCCGTCCAGGCCCGGCAGCATCACGTCGATCAGCATCAGGTCGTGCCGCCCCTCCCGGAAGAGTTCGAGCCCGGTCAGGCCGTCGGCCGCGACGAGCACGCGGTAGCCGTAGCGCTCCAGGGCCATCGCGACGGACCGCCGGATCACCTCGTCGTCCTCGACGAGCAGGATCGTCACGGGCGCGGGCGCGGGCGCGGGCGCGGGCGCGGGCGGGGGCACGGCATCAGGCATGTACATCCCTCGGGGCACGGGACGGGAAAGGTCCTCCATCATGCCTCACCCTCCCGCACCCCCGGCGGCGCGGGAGGGCTGTCGGCACGCCCCCGACCTGGTCTGATACACGCCTGATACACCACCGCGCGGGGGCCGACGCACATCCGAGCCGGTACGGACACGGAGACGGCGCGCCTGACACCGGCGCCGCGACAGCCGCTCCGGAGCCCACCGTCGCCGGACGAGTGACGTCGGTTGCCCCGACGGCGTCGTCACCCTGTCGGAAGGTGCGCCCGCCGCGCCGTCCGCACGCACGTCGTGACGCAGGGCCTCCACGACCTGTCGGCCGGCGCCGCACCAGAAGCACCGGCCTGGACGTCGACAGGTGGGCGGCCTGCACCGGGTGCCCGGTCACCCGGGGTGATCGGCCGCGGGCCGGGCGGCGAGGTCGTCGCCGACCGGGTCGTCCGGGCCGGGCTGACCGCCGCCGTCGTCCGCGGCTAAAGCGTGTTGCAGAAGGCCTCGGTGCGGGCATTTCCCCTGTATGCGTGGGGTGTTGAGGGCTGAAGCGTTGTGGGTGGAGACGTTCACCGGTCTGCGGATGCGGCAGTTCGAGCGGCTGGTGAAGGTGGTCCGGGAACGCGGTGGCAACGGTCCTGGCGGTGGCCGGCCGTGGTGTCTGCCGCTGGCCGACCGGGTGTTGCTGGTGGCCGTGTACTACCGCACGAACCTCACCATGCGGCAGCTCGCGCCGCTGTTCGGCTGCTCGCCCGCGACGGTGTGCCGGGTCATCCAGCGGCTGCGGCCGCTCGCCCGGCCGACGCGGTGGAACGCTTGTGGATCGTGGACGGCACGCTGATCCCGGTCCGGGACCGGAAGACCGGAGCGTCCTCGCGTAACTACCGGTTCTCGGCGAACGTGCAGGTCACCATCGACGCCGACACCAAGCTGGTGATCGCCGCGGCCCGGCCGGTGCCGGGCAACACCGCGGACGCGAGGGCATGGCGGGACTCCGGCCTGGCCCAACGCTGCGAAGGCGTGACCGTGCTGGCCGACGGCGCCTACATCAACACCGGGCTCGTCGTCCCGCACCGCAAACGGCCCGGACGGGCCCTGCTGCCGGGCGAGGAGGAGGACAACGCCGAGCACCGTAAGGTCCGTGCCCGCGTCGAGCACGCCTTCGCCCGCATGAAGCACTACAAGATTCTTCGCGACTGCCGTCAGCGCGGCACCGGTCTCCACCACGCGGTGCAAGCGGTCGCCCACATGCACAACCTCGCCATGGCCACGTGAACAGACCGGCCTCGAAACCGGCCCTGACCTGCCCGGACACAACCTTCTGCAACACGCTTTAGCCGCGGACGACGGAGACCCGATATCGGGGCCTTGCGCAGCCACTTGCATGTGACCAGTACGGGTCATGGGAGTGGAGGTGTGGGCTCGAGTCGTACCCGATTCGGGCGGTGGCGCGGGTTCCCGCCGGGTCAGGCTGGGCAGAATGAGGGACCTACGCGACCGTCGGCCTTGCGGGTGAGCAGGTTGATGCAGGGTGTGGGAGCGGGGCGTGAAGCTGGGCGTCCGACGTGAACGACGCTGTGCTGACGGAGCTCGTCGCCGCGGGGGCCGCGATCGGCGGCGGAGCGGCTGACGGGGTGTTCGCCTTCGCTGCCGCGAAGCGGCAGGCCGCTGCCGCCTGGGAGGCCGGCTGACAACAGGCGGCCGCCTGGGACGCGGGTCGGCTCCAGGCCACAGCGCAGCTCGACCTGTCCCGTCGGACGCTCACGGAACAGGCGCTGACGAACCAGAGGGCGGTGCGGCGGGCGGCATACGTGACGTTCCTGGGCCGTACCGATAGCACTCAACTGGCTCTGGCGGCTTGGCAGAGCGCCATCGGCACGGCGGACGAGTCGCCACGCCGAAGGGAGTACGAATCGGCGCTGGCGGCGGTGGGGGAGGTGCTCGGCAAGCGCCGCACAGCCGACTGGTTGTGCGGCGCCCGCGAGGTCGACGAGCTTGCCGTGGCGAGCCGCGCCCGGGGCGCGGGGATCGACGCCCAGCTGCTGGACGCGGTCACCGCCGGCCGGGGACCGTCTCTGCCACGTCCGGACGGCGTGGCAGACTGGCGGCTCACGCAGCAGCGGTGAGCGGGGGTTGATCCGGTTGGGGCTGGAGATCGAGAGCCGCCCTTCGGAGCTGCCGCACATCGAGCGGGTCTGGCGCAGCCGAAGCGATGACGTGGGGCGAATGACGTCGATCGCGAACGCGCACTGGGAGCTCGTCTTCTGGGAGCACGACGGCCGGGTGCAGGCTGCGGTACTCGGCCCGGAGCCCAAGGCCAGCGTGGCGCCCGTCCCGAAGGACGCCACGTTCTTCGGCATCAGCTTCGCCGTCGGTACTTCGATGCCGCACGTACCGATCAGTCGGCTGGTCGGCAGCGGTGTGGAGATTCCCGACGTCACGCGGCGGTCCGTGTGGCTGAGGGGCTCGGCGTGGCACGTGCCCGATTACGACAATGCGGAGGCATTCGTACGGCGCCTGGTACGCGAGGGCATCGTGGACCGCGACCCGATCGTGCCCGCCGTCCTCGACGGGGCGGTTCCCGACGTCTCCGAACGCACCCTCCAGCGGCGTTTCGCCGCCTCGACGGGCCTCACCCAGGGCGCCATAGGGCAGATCCACCGTGCCCGCCAGGCGGCGGTACTGATCCAGGAGGGCGTTCCGGCACAGGACGTCGTACACCGGCTGGGGTACTTCGACCAGCCGCACCTGGCACGGTCCCTGACCCGATACATCGGCCGCACCGCCACTCGGCTGAGCGCCCCGGACACGGCCGAGCCGCTGTCGCTTCTGTACAAGCCCTCGCCCTCGGCGCCCGCATAGCCTTCCTGACGCAGCGACAAACCCGTACGTATCATGGAGGAATCATGCGCAAGGTCGTTTCCGGTCTGTTCGTCTCGCTCGACGGTGTCGCCCAGTCGCCGAACGAGTGGCAGTTCGCCTTCGACGAGGAGATGGGCGCCGCGCTGGCGGAGACGCTGGAGACGGCCGACGCGATCCTGCTGGGCCGTGTGACGTTCACCGAGTGGGCCGGGTACTGGCCGACGGTGACCAGCGGGGAGGACGCGGCCTTCGCCAAGTGGATCAACGGCTCGCCCAAGTACGTGGTCTCCTCCACGCTGGACAGCGTCGACGACTGGGCGAACAGCACACTCGTCCGTGGCGAGCTGGCGACCGCGATCGAGGAGCTCAAGGCGGGCGAAGGGAAGAACATCACCATCGCGGGAAGCCCGACGCTGGTGCGCTCGTTGCTGGAGCTGGACCTCCTGGATGAACTGGTCCTGCTGATCCACCCGGTGGTGGCCGGTGAGGGGCGCAAGAAGCTGTTCGCCGATGATGCCGCCCTGAAGAAGTTGGAGCTGGTGAGTGCCCGGCCCACGAGCAGCGGAGTGATCATCGCGACCTACCGACCGGAGCGCTGAGAGGTCCTCCGTGGGGCCTCTGCGGTGTGCAGGCCGCTGATCTTGAGTGCTTGGCCTGAGGAAATCGGACTGCTCCGCCCCACCGCCGAGGCCCGGCTGCGCCGGGCGGCGTTGTGGGCCGTTCTGGCCTGGGGGGACGCCCCGCGGGGAACTCGGGGCCGCTACTCCGCTCACGTCTCGGCGGTGGCCCAGTGCCGCGCGACGGCCGGCGACCGGCTGCGCGAGGCGCTCCGGCGTTCGGGCCCGGGCGTCCGGAGGCCACGGTCCAGGGCACCACGGTCTGGGGCGAGCACCCCTCACTGAACGGGTCGGACGGATTCGCGCGGGTCGAGCGGCTTGTGCACCCGGTGGGAATCCGGGACTGCTCCGCAGCGGTGAGCGGGAACGACCGCCGTCATACGCGAGCCGGCGCAGAGAACCGGTCCATCCCGCCTCCGGTAGGTCGATCCTGACGGTCTCGCCGGTGGGGCCGGCTCCGCCGCACCACCAGCGGGAGGCGCCTGCCCGGCCGGAACCCGGGCCAGGCGTCTCTCTGTATTCCTAGAAGAACCCAAGCTTCTTGGGACTGTAACTCTGCAATATGTTCTTCGTCTGCTGGTAGTGGTCGAGCATCATGCGGTGGGTTTCGCGGCCGATGCCGGATTGCTTGTAGCCGCCGAAGGCGGCGTGGGCGGGGTAGGCGTGGTAGCAGTTGGTCCAGACGCGGCCGGCTTGGATGGCGCGGCCGGCGCGGTAGGCGGTGTTGGTGTCGCGGGTCCAGACGCCGGCGCCGAGGCCGTAGAGGGTGTCGTTGGCGGTGTGGATGGCGTCGTCGAAGTCGGAGAAGGAGGTGACGGCGACGACGGGGCCGAAGATCTCCTCCTGGAAGACGCGCATGCGGTTGTCGCCTTCGAAGATGGTGGGTTGGACGTAGTAGCCGCCGGCGAGTTCGCCGCCGTGCTCGACCACCTGGCCGCCGGTGAGGATCTTGGCGCCTTCCTGCTGGCCGATCTCCAGGTAGGAGAGGATCTTGGCGAGCTGGTCGGCGGAGGCCTGGGCGCCGATCATGGTGGTGGTGTCGAGGGGGTGGCCGGCGACGATGCGTTCGGTGCGGGTGACGGCGGCTTCGAGGAAGTCGGCGTAGTGGCCGCGCTGGACGAGGGCGCGGGAGGGGCAGGTGCAGACCTCGCCCTGGTTGAGGGCGAACATCGTGAAGCCTTCGAGGGCCTTGTCGCGGAAGTCGTCGTCGGCGGCCCAGACGTCGTCGAAGAAGATGTTCGGGGACTTGCCGCCGAGTTCGAGGGTGACGGGCTTGAGGTTCTCGGAGGCGTACCCCATGATCAGCCGGCCCGTCGAGGTCTCGCCGGTGAAGGCGATCTTGGCGACGCGGGGTGAGGAGGCGAGCGGTTTGCCGGCTTCCTCGCCGTAGCCGTTGACGATGTTGAGGACGCCGGGCGGCAGGAGGTCGGCGACGAGGCTCAGCCAGAAGTGGACGGAGGCCGGGGTCTGTTCGGCCGGCTTGAGGATCACGGCGTTCCCGGCGGCGAGGGCGGGGGCCAGCTTCCAGACCGCCATGAGGATCGGGAAGTTCCACGGGATGATCTGCGCGACGACGCCGAGGGGCTCGTGGAAGTGGTACGCGACGGTGTCGTCGTCGATCTCGCTCAGGGAGCCCTCCTGGGCTCGCAGCGCGCCCGCGAAGTAGCGGAAGTGGTCGATCGCGAGCGGGATGTCCGCGGCGAGGGTCTCCCGGACGGGCTTGCCGTTGTCCCAGGTCTCGGCGACCGCGAGCGCCTCCAGGTTGCTCTCCATGCGGTCGGCGATCCGCAGAAGGACGGTCGCCCGCTCGGCCGGGGCGGTCTGGCCCCACGCGGGTGCGGCGGCGTGTGCCGCGTCCAGGGCGCGTTCCACGTCCTCGGCGGTGCCGCGGGCGACCTCCGTGAAGGGGCGGCCGTCGACCGGGCTGGGGTTCTCGAAGTAGCGCCCGCCCGCCGGAGCGACGTACTCGCCTCCGATCCAGTGGTCGTAGCGGGCCTGGTACGACATGAGCGCGCCCTCGGTACCGGGTGCGGCGTAACGGGTCATGGGCATGGCCTCCCTGGGACGCGCCGGCCGTCCCTGGCCGGCGCTCACGGCCGAGTGTGGTGGCCCGTACGTTGCAAGTCCGTTGCGCCGGCCGACAGTTCCGCCTCCAGGGAGTCGAGCCGCGCCCGTACGGGGGGAAGCTGCGGTGCCGGTACGGCCGCGCAGAGCGCCCGCCAGACCACCACGTCGTCCTCGCCCCACGTGCTGTACGCCCAGTCGGCGAGCAGACCGGGATCCCCCCGGTCCACCAGTGCGGCCCGCAGCCGCCCTGCGAGCCGTTCCCGGAGCCGTACGACTCCGGGCGCGGTCGACGAGGGGAGCAGCGGGCCGGGGTACTCGGCGGCCGCGGCGGCGACCGCCCCGGAGGCCAGCCGCCGGTCCACCGCGGTGAAGTCCGCTTCCACGGTGTCCGCGAGCCGGTACGGACGGGAACGCAGCACGTCGGGGCCGAGGAGTGCGCGCAGCCGGGACAGTTCGGCCCGCAGTGTGACCGGGGTGACCGACTCGTCCTCGTACAGCAGGGTGAGCAGCCCGTCGCCGCTCACGCCCTCCGGGCGGTGGGCGAGGATCACCAGGATCTCGCTGTGCCGGCGGCCGAGCCGTACCCGCCGCCCGCCCACGGAGAGCACGGCCTCGTCCCGGCCGAGGGCCGACAGTCTGAGGTCTCCGGGCGCGGGGTCGGGCGCGAGCAGGGCCAGCTGGGACTCGGCCGCGCGTGCGACGGCCTGGACGAAGCCGAGGCTGTGCGGGTGCGCGAGGCCGGCCCCGCCCGTGATGTCGACCGCGCCGAGGACCCGCCCGGTGCGCGGGTCGTGCACGGGTGCGGCGGCGCAGGTCCAGGCCTGGACCGAGTGGCGGAAGTGCTCGGCGGCGACGACCTGCACCGGACGGTCGACGGCGAGGGCGGTGCCGGGCGCGTTCGTGCCCGCCGCCGACTCCGACCACCGTGCCCCGGCCACGAAGTTCATGCCGCGCGCCTTGCGGAGGGTGTCCGGATGACCCTCGACCCACAGCATCCGCCCGGCCGCGTCGCAGACCGCGAGCAGGTGCTCGCCGTCCGTCGCGTACGCCCCCATCAGTTCCCGGATCACGGGCATCGCCGCCGCGAGCGGATGGCCGGCGCGGTACGCCGTGAGCTCGTCCTCCTCCAGCTCCACCCGCGCCGCCCCGTCGGGGCTCACGCGCGCGCGTACGGAACGCCGCCAGGACGCGGCGACCAGCGGCCGAGCGCCCTCGGCGACCGGACCCGGATCCGCTTCCGCCGCCACCCACGCATCGCTCAACTCGGCCTCCCCGTCGAGGTCGTCACGGTCCGTCCCGGCCATCGTGGTGCCCGTGCGGGCCGCCGACAAGCGGCCGGACGGCGTTGCATATGCACCCTGTCCGGGACCCGCCCCACGGCGCTCACGTAGAGTGGGGCTCGGGCCGTGACTGGCGCTTGAGGTGGATCACCACCGGGGAGCGGCCCTGCGGAGCGCGTCGCGACGGCGCGGGTCCGCAGCTGCCGTGCGCCTGGGCGAACCATCCGTCAGAGACGACGCCCAGGAGTCGCCATGTCCACCAGCACCGCCATCCTCATGGACGGTACGGCCCTCGCCCGCCGCACGGTCGAGGAGACCGCCGCCCGCGCCGCCGAGATCACCCGCCGCACCGGCGTCACCCCGTGTCTCGCAACCGTCCTCGTCGGCGCGGACCCCGCCTCCGTGACGTACGTGAAGATGAAGCAGAACCGGTGCGCGAAGGCCGGAATCCGCTCCAAGCACGTCGAGCTGCCCGCCGAGACGACGACGGAGGAGCTCGTCGCCGCGATCACCGCGCTGTCCGAGGACCCGGAGGTCCACGGCATCCTCCTCCAGCACCCGGTCGGCCCGCACATCGACGAGCGCGCCGCCTTCGAGGCCATCGCCCCGGAGAAGGACGTCGACGGCGTCACCATGGCCTCGTTCGCCGCCATGGGCTTCGGCCTCCCGGGCTTCGTCTCCTGCACGCCCGGCGGCATCATGCGCCTCCTCGACGCGTACGACGTCGAGCTGAGCGGCAAGCGGGCGGTCGTCGTCGGCCGCAGCGCGATCCTCGGCAAGCCGGCCGGTCTGCTCCTCCTCGGCCGCGACGCCACCGTCACCTACTGCCACTCGCGCACCAAGGACCTCTCCTCCGTCGTCCGTGAGGCCGACATCCTCGTGGCCGCCGTCGGCAAGCCGAACTTCATCAAGGGCGAGGACATCAAGCCGGGCGCCGTCGTCATCGACGCCGGCTACAACCCGGGCAACGTCGGTGACGTCGACTTCGCCTCCGCCGCCGAACGAGCCTCCCTCATCACCCCCGTACCCGGCGGCGTCGGCCCCATGACCATCGCCGTCCTCCTCGCCCAGACCGTGGAGGGCGCCGAGCGCCAGCTCGGCCTGTAGCACCCGGGTGGTCCCGGTCGCCGCGTCGTGGCGGACGCCGGGCGCGCCGACCGGGGACCGCCGCAGGGGCCCCGGACAGGGGCCGTGGAGGGCGGGGAGCAAGGGCGCGGACAAGGACGGGGGACCGGGGACGGGGGACCGGGGAGAGGAACCGGTTCTTCGGCCCTACCCCGGTCGGCGGTACGCGCCTACCCTTCGTCGCCCGTGGCACCCGCCGCCCGAGGCGTCTGCGCCGTCGCGAGGGCGACGGCCGGGTCACGGTCCGGCGGCCCCACCGGGGACCAGTGAGCACCCTCCCTGGCGTACGGCCACCAGCGACCGTCGACGCCGAGCCGGAGCTGCGCCTCCGCACCCACGGCCGTCCACCGGGCGCCCGAGCGCCGCAGAACGGGCCGCTCGTCGTCCTCCCAGGCCTCCGCCAGCCGCGCACCGGCCCGCACGAGGCCTTCCGCGTCCGGGGTCCACTCCTCCTCCAGTACGGATAGGGCGGCGGCACCCCCGAGCCGCCACGCGCGCGTGGCCAGGTCCAGTTCCGCCGGTGTCCTGCCGGAACCGGCGGCGAGTCGTGCCCTGATCCAGGACACGGGCGAGTCCGCCGCGAGCCGTACGGCGTCCTGAGCGGCCGTCAGCCGAGACCCTGCCGGATTCTCCGTGGCGGACCCGGACATGGGCATGTACCCGGACCCGGATACGGCCCCGGATGCGGCCGAGGCCTCCGGGGACACGAGGGCGGCCACCAGCATCCGGTGGGCACGGGCCGCCGCGTCCGCCGCGAGGAACTCCAGCGCGGTCGGGTCGACACCCGGCTCGGGATCCGTGTCCGTGTCCAGGCCGGGCGGGGCGCCCGGGGAGGTGACGGCGACCGGAGGCGCGGGCAGCGGCGGGAGGAGGAACCCGTCCGCGTACGCCTCGGCAGCCGACACGCCCGGCATGTCACCCGCACCGGCCGGGGCGTTTGCCGGCGGCGTGTCGTTGTCGCGCCCGCCGCCGCGCGCCGACGCGCCGGAGGCGCGCGCGGCACTGCGCGTCTGGAGCTGGTCGAGGAGGGTGCGTTCGCCGCGCCCCCGCATCAGCAGCAGGACGAAGGGGTCCTCGTCGAGCAGGCGCGCGACCTGGTAGCAGAGCGCCGACGTGTGCGGGCAGTGGTCCCAGGCGTCGCAGCCGCACTCCGGGTCGAGGTCGCCGATGCCGGGCAGCAGGTCGAGCCCGGCCGCCGCCGCGTCCTCCACCAGGTGGGGCGGCATCTCGCGGTCGAGGAGCGCGGCGATGTGCCCCGCGCTGTCCACGGCGAGGTCGAGCAGCCGCTCCCACTCGTCCTCGGAGAGCTCCCGCACGAGGACGTCGCTGCGGTACGCCGTACCGTCCCGGTCCTTGACGATCGCCGTGAGCCGGCCGGGCCGCACCGTCACGGCGCCCACCGCTCCCGCGCGCGCGTGCCGGCGTCCGGCCTTGAGCTGCACGTTGTCGAGGGCGGTGTCCTCCAGGGCCTTGAGCCAGGCCCGGCCCCACCAGGTCCGGGCGAACGCCGTGCCCTTCGTCGGCGGCAGCGCCGCGAACGTCCGCTCGTCGCCGCCGCGGCCACCGCCCGGCGTGCCCCCGGGTCCGCCGAGGGGTCCGTCGGCGTGTCCGTACCCCGTCCCGTGTCCGGTGTCGCTCATCGTCCGTCCCCTCGCAGTCGCACCAGCTCCGCCAGTTCGGCGTCGGTCAGTTCGGTCAGCTCCCGCGGGGCGTCCGAACCCGTACCGAGCACGCTGTCCGCGAGCTCCTTCTTGCGGTCGAGCATGGCCGCGATCCGGTCCTCGACCGTGCCCTCGGCGATGAGGCGGTGGACCTGGACCGGGCGGTCCTGCCCGATCCGGTACGCGCGGTCGGTGGCCTGTGCCTCGACGGCAGGGTTCCACCAGCGGTCGTAGTGCACGACGTGCTCGGCCCGGGTGAGGTTGAGCCCCGTCCCTGCGGCCTTCAGGGAGAGGAGGAAGACGGGGACGTCGCCGTCCTGGAAGCGGGCGACCATCGCCTCCCGTTCGGCGACCGGCGTGCCGCCGTGCAGGAACTGCGTCCGCACGCCCCGCGCCGCCAGGTGCGTCTCCAGGAGCCGGGCCATCCCCACGTACTGGGTGAAGACCAGGGTGCGCGCCCCTTCGGCCAGGATCGTGTCGAGCAGTTCGTCGAGCAGCTCCAGCTTGCCCGAGCGGCCCTCGATCCTCGGCCGTTCCTCCTTGAGGTACTGGGCGGGGTGGTTGCAGATCTGCTTGAGCGCGGTCAGCAGTTGCATGACGAGGCCCCGGCGCTCCATGCCGTCGGCGGCGGCGATCGCCTCCAGGGTCTCCCGTACCACCGCCTCGTACAGTCCGGCCTGTTCCGGCGTCAGGGAGACGGCCCGGTCGGTCTCCGTCTTCGGCGGCAGTTCGGGCGCGATGCCGGGGTCGGACTTGCGGCGGCGCAGCAGGAACGGGCGGACGAGGGCCGCGAGGCGTTCGGCGGCGGCCGGGTCCGCACCGCCCTCGACGGCGGCGGCGAACCGGGTCCGGAACGCACCCAGGCTGCCGAGCAGCCCCGGTGTGGTCCAGTCGAGGATCGCCCACAGCTCCGAGAGGTTGTTCTCCACGGGCGTGCCGGACAGCGCCACGCGTGCGCGTGCCCCGATGGTCCTCAGCTGCCGGGCCGTCGCCGAGTACGGGTTCTTGACGTGCTGCGCCTCGTCCGCGACGACGAGCCCCCAGTTCCGCGCGGCGAGCCGCTCGGCGTCGAGCCGCATGGTGCCGTACGTGGTGAGGACGAAGCCGCCGTCGGCGAGCTCCTCCAGGTCGCGGGTGGCGCCGTGGAAGCGGCGGACCGGCGTGCCGGGCGCGAACTTCTCGATCTCCCGCTGCCAGTTGCCCATGAGGGACGTGGGGCAGACGACGAGCGTGGGGCCCGCGGCGGCCGGGTCGGTCTGCCGGTGCAGGTGGAGCGCGATGACGGTGATCGTCTTGCCGAGGCCCATGTCGTCGGCGAGGCAGCCGCCGAGGCCGAGCGAGGTCATCCGGTGCAGCCAGTCGAGTCCGCGCAGCTGGTAGTCCCGCAGGGTCGCGGCGAGCCCGGCGGGCTGAGCGATCTCGGGCCGACCGCCGTCGGGGTCCGCCAGCCGCTCCCGCAGCCGCTCCAGCCATCCGGTCGCGGCCACCTCGACGGCGCGCCCGTCGACCTCGGTCGTTCCGGTGAGAACGGCCGCGAGGGCGTCGACCGGGGTCACCTTGCGGTCCTGCTGGGCCCGCGCCCGGCGCACCTCGGCCGGGTCGACGAGGACCCAGCGGTCGCGCAGCCGGACGAGCGGCCTTCCGGCCTCGGCGATGCCGTCGAGCTCGGCCCGGGTCAGCTCGTGGTCGCCGACGGCGAAGCGCCAGTGGAAGGCGAGCAGGGCGTCCGCGGACAGGAAGGAGGGGAGGGACGAGGAGAAGGAGGCGGAGGAGGAGGACGAGGAATCGGATGAGGCGAGGGCCGAGGGGAAGGCGGAAGTCGGAGAAGCGTGCAGCGCGGCGCCGGAGGGGTGGTCCCCTGTTCCTTCCCGGTGTGCGTCCGAGGGGCCGATCGCCGCGCGGGCGGTCAGCCGGTCCGAGAGTTCGCGCGGCCAGTGGATCTGGACGCCCGTCGCCGCGAGGGCGTGCGCGGCCGGGCCCAGGAGTTCCGTGACCTCCTCGTCGGCGAGTTCGACGGTGTCGGGGACGGCCGCGGAGAGCAGCGGGGCCAGCGGGGGCCAGGCGCGGGCGGCGCGCCGCAGGGCGAGCAGCGCGTCCATGCGGGCGCGTGGGCCGAAGGCCGCTCCCGTCGGGCCGGAGCCCGCCCAGACCTCCGCCGCGTCGGCGACGAGGGTCGGGTCGGCGACGCCGTGCAGCTGGAGCACCGCGCGGAAGGCCGGCGCGTCGTGGGCCTCGGTGGTGAAGCCGGGCAGTTCGAGGCGGAGCGACAGTCGGACTCCCGCGTCGTGGACGGCCGCCACATCGGCGGCCCACGCCCGCTGTTCGGGGATCGGCTGTGGCTCGTCGGCGGCGAAGGCGGGGCCTCCGGCGGCGAGCACAGCTGCCGGGGTGCGGGGGAGTGTGTCCGCGACCGCGTCGGCGAAGGCGCGGAGCAGCGCCTCGGGCGCGGGCAGCTGCAGCGGTTCGTCCAGGGACAGGGGAACGGCGTGGGCCACGGGGGGCATCGACGCGGCGAGCGTACGGAGCTCCGCCAGCTCCCGCGGACCGAGCGGGCCGACGCGCCAGGCGTCCAGGTCCCCGGCGGTGAGGCCGGGCAGGAGGAGCCCGCGGGAGACGAGGTCGAGGGCGAGGAGCGATGCGGCGCCCCAGAAGGCCGTGGCCGGAGAGGCGGTGTCCGAGAACCGCGCGCGGACGAGCAGCGGCAGCGCGTCCCGTACGGACACGGTGCAGGCGGGGACGGTCACGGCCTGGAGGTCGTCCTCGTCCACGATCGTCATCTCGACGTGCGGCGATGCCCCGACCGGCAGGGCCTCGCCGTCCGGTGACCAGAAGGCGATCCGGCCGGCGCGGGGCGGATCGGCGGGAAGGAAGACGGCGGCGTGGCGGTCGAGGGCGGGGGAGAGCCCGAGGGCGGGTTCCTGAACGGGAGTGGGAGTGGGAGTGGGTTCGCGGGCCGAGTCATGGGGTCCGTGCGACAGCGACAACGCATTCCTCAAATTTGACTACCTGGGGACCGAGCGGCCGAGGTTACCTGACCGTCCAGGCCTGACGCGTCATCATCCGGCGTGATCCGCCTCACAGTCGACGGGGGTGGGGCTGGCCCCACCCCCGTCCCCGGGATCGCCCCCTCCCGCGGACGGGTGGTGACGCCATGGCCCGGGGTGATCACGGATCCGTACGTTCTCAGTAGGCGCCCAGCGGCCGAACGCGAGCCGAGCCCGGCGGCCCTGACCGGCCCCGCCGACCGCCTTGGCCCACCGACCGACCCCGACCGACAGAATCCGGAGCCCCCACATGTCCCAGGCCACCGTCCTGCCCCCGGCCGCCGCGCCGTCCGTGGCGCTCCCCACCGCCGCCACCGCCACTGCCATCCCCGACGTCACCCCCGGGAAGCCCGGCCGCGCCAGGGGCGCCAGCGAGTTCACCCCGCTCCTGCGGACAGTCAGGGAACAGGGCCTGCTCGAACACCGCCCCGGCTGGTACGCCCGCGGCATCGCCGTCAACCTGCTCGGCCTCGCCGCCGTCGTGGTCGGCCTCGCCCTGATCGGCCCGTCCTGGTGGGCGCTCCTGCTCGCCGTCCCCTTCGCCCTGCTGTCCGCCCGCGCCGCGTTCGTCGGCCACGACGCCGGCCACGCCCAGATCACCGCGGACCGCAGGGCGAGCCGGATCATCCAGCTCGTGCACGCCAACCTGCTTCTCGGCATGAGCCGTGAGTGGTGGAACGACAAGCACAACCGCCACCACGCCAACCCCAACCACCTCGACAAGGATCCGGACGTCGCCGCGGACATCCTCGTCTTCGCCGAACACCAGACGACCGGCCGCACCGGCCTGCGCGGCTTCCTCACCCGCCACCAGGCCTGGCTCTTCTTCCCGCTGACGACGCTGGAGGGCATCGCGCTGAAGGTGTACGGCGTGCGGTCCCTGCTGGCGAAGGACGGCCCGTGCCGCACCCGCCGCGACCGGCTCGTCGAAGGCGGCCTGCTCCTCGCCCACTTCGCCGGCTACGCGGCCCTGCTCCTCACCCTCCTCACCCCCGCCCAGGCCCTGGTCTTCGCGCTCGTCCACCAGATGCTGCTCGGCGTGCACCTGGGCATGGCCTTCGCCCCCAACCACAAGGGCATGGAGCGGCCGGACGAGCACGAGGACGGCGACAGCTGGGGTCACCTGCGCCGACAGGTCCTCACCTCGCGCAACATCCGCGGCGGAGCGCTGACCGACTGGTTCCTCGGCGGGCTCAACTACCAGGTCGAGCACCACCTCTTCCCGAGCATGCCGCGCCCCCACCTCCGGCTGGCCCAGTCCGCCGTCAAGGCCCACTGCGCCGCGCTCGGCGTGCCGTACACGGAGACGGGCTTCGTCGACTCGTACCGACAGGCGCTCGGCCACCTGCACGAGGTGGGCGCGCCGCTCCGGGCCGAGGGCGCCGAGTAGGGTCGGGACGCAGGCGCGATGTGATCATCGGTCCGGGAGTGGTTCGCCGCTGCCCGGAGGCAGAGAAGGGGAGCCCTCACCATGAGCGGCGGCATCGTCACCACGGTCAGCAGCAACGGCACGTACTCGTTCACCAAGCCCAACCGGGAGGGCATCACGCTGCTCGCCGGACTCGGCGTGGAGGGCGACGTCCACGCGGGCGTGACGGTGAAGCACCGCTCCCGCGTCGCGCAGGACCCCACCCAGCCCAACCTGCGCCAGGTCCACCTCATCCACGCAGAGCTCTTCGACGACGTCGCGGGCGCCGGTTTCGAGGTCGCGCCCGGCGACCTCGGAGAGAACATCACGACCCGGGGGATCGACCTGCTCGGACTGCCCACCGGCACGCTCCTGCGAATCGGCGCCGAAGCGGTCGTCGAGGTCACCGGGCTGCGCAACCCCTGCGCGCAGATCGACGCCTTCCGGCACGGCCTGCTCAAGCAGGTCATCGGCCGCGACGAGAACGGCGAGATCGTCCGGAAGGCCGGGATCATGGGCATCGTGCTGACCGGCGGAGAGGTGGGCCCCGGCGACCCGATCTCGGTCGAACTGCCGGCAGAGCCGCACCTCCCGCTGGAGCGTGTCTGAGCCCTCGGGCCTGCCCGAGGTCCCCGCTCACTCCTCGCTCACTCCTCCAGAGCGCAGGAGTCGACCACGTCACCGCCCGCCGGCCGCGCGATCGTGCGGTCCGCGGGCGGAGCCGTACCCTCCTCGACCCAGCGCGTCAGCGCGTCGAACGCGGAGCGGTAGCACGGCAGGATCGGACGCAGCCGGTCCGGATAGGTGTCGTACAGGCCGTCGGTGTGCGTCCCGCCCTGCACCGTGTAGTACCGGTGCAGCCCGCCCCGCCCGCGCGCGTCGATCATCCCCGCGTACACGTCGGAGTCGGTGGCGATGGGCAGCAGGGTGTCGAGGTCGCCGTGCAGGGTGATGAGCGGCTTGCCGATCCGGCCGGTGAGCGCGACCTTCGCGACCGCACGGTGGACGGCCGCCGGCCGGGAGGCGTAGTCGTACGAGGCGTCCGAGACGCAGGGCGCGAGGATCTGCTCCACCGTGCCGCCGATGGCGGATCCCGGGCAGGCGGGGTCGTACGAGGGGTCGAACTCGGCCCGGAACATCTTCTGCGTCAGTCCCCAGTACGCCTTCTCGTGGTACGGCCACAGGAAGCGCGAGCCGGGCGCGAAGCCCGCCGCGATCAGGTCGTCGTCGGTGGCCAGGCCCTGGGACCTGGCCACCGTGACCGGCAGGCTGGTCAAGAGGTTGGGGCCGCGGGTGGTCCAGAGCACGCCCTCCCAGTCGACCCCGCCGTCGTACAGCTCGGGCCGGTTCTCCAGCTGCCAGCGCGTCAGGTAGCCGGCGTTGGAGATGCCCGTCATGTACGTGCGCCCGGGTGCCTTCCCGTACCGCTGCCGTACGGCCTTCTTGGCGGCCCGCGTCAGTTCGGTCACCCGGCGGTTCCACTCGGCGACCGCGTCGCCCGGAGCCTGCCCGTCGGTGAAGAAGTTCGGGCCGGTGTTGCCCTTGTCCGTGGCCGCGTAGGCGAAGCCCTGGGCGAGGACCCGGTCGGAGATGAGCGCGTCCGTCGAGTACTGGCGCCGCGTGCCCGGCGCGCCGGTGACGACGAGCCCACCGTTCCAGTGGTCGGGCAGCCGGATGACGAACTGAGCGTCGTGCGACCAGCCGTGGGTGGCGTTGAGGCGCGAGTCGTCGGGGAAGTAGCCGTCGATCTGCACGCCCGGCACCCCCGAGGGGTTACGGGTCCCCTTCGCGGCCAGACCCGCCTGGTCCGCCATGTCGGTGTACGGCGTGCCGGCCAGCCCCGCCGTCGTCAGGTCCGCCAGACACGCGGCTTGCTGGAGCTCGGCACCGGGCACGTGGAGCCGGTCCTGCCGCGCGCAGTGCGCGGCGGCGCCCGTCTCGGCCCCGGCGGGGCCCGCGGGAGCGAGGACGGTGACCCCGGTCAGCAGCGCGGCGAACAGGGAGACGCCTGGGAACAGGCGCATGATGGGCCTCCGATGGGACGACGTGGCGTGTACAGCGCCACATCGTGCGGCGCGCCCCCACCGCTGGACCATGGTTCGGAACCACACCCCTGGCCGTCGCGTCATGTGGGTGCCGAAGGGGCGCCGATCACCAGGCGGGCACTCGCTACGCTGCGGGGATGGAGATTCCCACGACGGACGAGATCCGCGCGCTGCACCTGAAGTACGCGCCCGACGAAGCGGCCTTCGAGCGCGTCTTCACCCACTGCGAGATCGTGTGGAAGGTGGCCCAGCAGCTGCTGGCGCGCACGGACCGGGGCATCGACCCCGAGCTCGTGCGCGCGGGGTGCCTCCTCCACGACATCGGCGTCTACCGCCTGTACGACGCCGACGGCCGGCGCGACGGCCGGAGCTACCTCCTGCACGGGATGCTCGGCCACGACCTCCTCGCCTCCGAAGGGCTCCCGGAGGTGCTGTGCCGCTTCTGCTCGTGCCACACCGGTGTCGGCCTGACCAAGGAGGACGTCCTCAAGCAGGGACTCCCGCTGCCCCCGGCCGACTACGTCGCGGTCACACCGGAGGAGCGCCTCGTGATGTACGCGGACAAGTTCCACAGCAAGAGCAAGCCGCCGAGGTTCGTGTCCCCGGAGACGTACACGGTGGCCGTGAGCCGGTTCGGCGAGGACAAGGTCGCGGCGTTCGGGACGCTGCGGACCGTGTTCGGCGACCCCGAGCTCGACGGTCTCGCGGCCGAGTACGGGCACGCCGTGACCTGACGGCCGGCGGCGCACGGCAGGCCTGACCCGACGCGCCGCACACGCCCCCTACGCGCTCAGGTCGGGAGTACGGACCCGCTCAGGACGGGCGCATGGACCCCGCTCACGACGGGCGCACGGCCATCGCGGCGAGTCCTTCGAGGAGGGCGGCCAGCTGCGGGCTCCTGGGCACCGGCAGCACCTCGCGGGGCACCTCGTCGAGGAGTACGAAGGCCATGTCGTCGGAGCGGGCGGCCAGCGACCAGCCGGGGCCGTCCGCGCGCAGCATGCACGGGCCGTCCTTCGGATCGGCGTCGGCCCGGACCCGCCCGATCGGCGGCGCCTCCTCCAGGTAGCCGCTGAGTTCCGCCATGGCGCGCCTGACCCCGTCGTACGGGTCGGGGCCGTCGGCGGGGGACGACCCGTGGGCTTCCGAGGCCCGGACTCCCGGCGCTTCGGTGCCGTCCGCCCCCGCCCGGTCGACGGACGTCTGCTCGTCATCCGACGCCGGATGGTCGGCGGACGCCTCGCCGTCGTCCGCCCCCGCCCGGGCCGCGGGTGTTTCGTCGTCGTCCGCCCGGGACCGCCAGGCGGCCCACTGGAGTGCCACCTCGTCGGCGCCGAGACGGCGCTGGGCCGATCCCCACTCGGTGCCGGAGGGCGGGACCAGCGGGTCGGGGTCGCCGTCCTGCGGCTCCGGGTCGTGCGGGGCTGGCACGCCGGGGGCGCGGCTGGCCAGGTCGAGCGGCCAGCCCGGGAGGCCGGTCACCACCGAACGCTCGTCGGGCGACAGGTCGTACGCCATGCCGCAGTCCCAGGAGGAGATGGCGACGGCGACGAGCGACACGTCGTCGACGACCACCGTCCACCGCGCGCCGAGCCCGTCCTGGCCGAACACGAGCCCGTACCCCTCCGCGTACGGCTGGAGCCCCAGCGCGGCGCAGGCCGCCGGGTAGTCGTCCCCGAGCACGCTCAGGAAGCGCTCGGGCGTCAGCAGCGCCGCGGTCAGCACGAACAACGCGTCCGCGTCGCCTTCGGCCCCTGCCTCGGCGATCGGGTCCGTCCCAGCCACGGCAGCCTCCCCATCCGGTCGTCGGCGCACCTTAACCAGTGAGTAACCCGCGCGTCGAGGGCTCCGCCACGGAACCCCGCCCCCTGGGGTCCCTGCCTCCTGGGGTCCCGCCGGTCAGGCGTCTCCCGCGGGCCGGTGCGGTGCCTCCGCGCGCAGACCGAGCAGCGAACGGGCCACGGCGCCCGGCGTCTCGTTCCGCTCCCGGGCGAGGGTGAGGACGGCCCGGCAGGCCAGTTCGTTGACGCCGAAGGTGAGCATGCCGGGCGAAACCCAGCTCGCGGCCTCCTCCGCGCGGGCCGGGTCGTCCTCGGCACACGCCGCCACGTACACGGCCGCCGCTTCGAACAGGTTGTGCCCCTGCCGGGCGCGCGGCGGCGCCGGCGCGGCGGCCGAGGGAGCCCGCCGTGCGGAGGGGAGGAGTCTGCGCAGTCTTTCCGGTACTCGTGCCACGGCCCGCCGCCTCTCCCGGGCACGACTGCCCGGCATTGTCCACGGTAGACAGTGAAGTGCCGTGACAGAAGGGTGCGTTGGCACCCGAGGTCCGGGAGCGGCGCCGGGGTCCGGGAGGTCACTCAGGGACGGGCGGCGTGTCCGTGCGCAGAAGAGGCAGGTTCTTGCGGACGGCCGCGGCCCACGAGCCGTCGGAGACCATCCGGGCGAGCGCCGTCCGGACCTTCGCCCGCAGCGGGCTGCCCTTCGCGAGACCGACGCCGTACCGCTCCTCGGTGAGGCCGAAGCCGGCGAGCTTGAACCGCCCCTTGTAACGCTCCTGCGCGGCGTAACCGGCGAGCAGCGAGTCGTCGGTCGTGACGGCGTCCACGGTGCCCGATTCCAGGGCGTCGACGCACCGGGCGTAGGTGTCGTACGTCACCACCTCCGCCTGCGGGGCGATCAGCGTCGGGATGGTGAGCGCCGACGTGGAACCGGTGGCCGAGCAGACCCGCAGGCCGTTCAGATCCGCCGGCCTGGCGACGGACGTGTCGGCCACCGGCAGCAGGACGTCCTGATGGGCCACGAGATACGGCCCGGCGAAGTCGACCTGCTGCTTCCGCTTCTCGTTGATCGTGTACGTGGCCACGACCAGGTCGACGTCGCCGTTGCCCAGGACCGACTCACGGGTCGAACTAGGCGTCTGCTTCCACGTGATGTCGGCCGGATCATGGCCGAGCGCGCGCGCCACGTACGTCGCCACGTCGACGTCCAGGCCCGCGTACGTGCCGTCCGGCCGTTTCCAGCCGAGGCCCGGCTGGTCGAACTTGATCCCGATGGTGATCCCGGAGCCGCCGCCCGTCGCGGGCGCGCCGGACGCCGCCGCCGACGGTGCCCCGGACGACGGGCCGTGGCTGCCGCCCTTGCCGGCGGTCCTGTCGCCGGCACCCTCGCCACCCGTACCGACGAACGGATTCCAGACGAGCACACCGCCCACTGCCGCGACGACGGCCACCGCTGAGTACACCACCCGGCGCCGCTTCCGGGGCGGCCCAGGCGGCGCCGGCGGTGGCGGCTGTACCGGCGGCGGAGGCTGGACGGATGGCGGGGGCTGTACCGGAGGGGCGAGGCGGTAGGAAGTGACCGTTGCGGACCTGGCGGCGGCGTCGGTGTGGGCGTCGGTTTCGGTTTCGGCCTGGGGCTTGGCTTCGGCCGGGGCTTGGGCCTGAGCCTGAGCCTGAGACTGGGAGTCTGCCTCCGCCTCTGCCTCGGCTTCGGCCAGCATCCGGTCCAGCTCCTCGCCGTCCGGTCGGGCCGCCGGGTCACGTACGAGCACCGCCGTCAGGGTCCGCGTCAGCGTTCCGGCGCGGCGGGGCGGGGGTACGTCCTCGCCGAGTACGGCGGCGAGGGTGGCCAGTGTGTTGGCGCGGCGCAGCGGATGGTGGCCTTCCACGGCGACGTACAGGGTCATCGCGAGCGACCACAGGTCGGCGGGCGGGCCGCCCTCCTCGCCGGAGACGCGCTCGGGGGCCATGTAGTCGGGCGTGCCGATGATCGAGCCGGCCGCGGTGAGGGCGGTGGCCCCGTGCACGGCGGCGATCCCGAAGTCGGTGAGGACGGGCACGCCGTCCGGTCGCAGCAGGACGTTCGCGGGCTTGATGTCGCGGTGCTGGATGCCCGCCGCGTGGGCGGCCCGGAGGCCCGCCAGGATGCCGCGCCCCAGCGTGGCGGCCTCGCCGGGCATGAGGTCGCCACGGTCGAGCCGGTCCTGGAGGGAGCCGCCGGCGACCAGTTCCATGACGAGCCAGGGGTACGTGGCTTCGCCGCCGTCGACGATGTGATGGATGGTCACCACCTGAGGGTGCGCCACGCGCGCGAGTGCCCTGGCCTCGCGCAGGACCCGGACGCGGAGTTCACGGGCGGCCTCGGGGTCGTACTCGGCGAGCGCCGGGTCGGGTGGACGCACCTCCTTGAGGGCCACCTCACGGTGCAGCATCAGGTCGCGGGCCCTCCACACGGTGCCCATACCGCCTCCGCCGAGCCGTGCCACCAGCTCGAACCGACCGTCCACCACCCGTGCCACGCACCGCTCCCTCACCCCGACACGGCCCCCCGGCGGGCACGTGGTGAGTCCCGCGGAGTCGGACCGCCGACCGCGCCCGACTCTGCCACATTCGGCCGGATCAGGGGCAGTTGACGCGACACCCGCCGCACCCGGCCGGACCGCCGGCGCCGTCGATGGTGGTCCGGACACGGGGGAGACGGCCTGGAATGCCTGGCCGGAAGCCGTCGAGCACGTACCCCTGGGCGGCGACCGCCGAGCGGACCGTGCTGGTGCCCGCCGGGTAGGGGCCGGGCATTGACGCGCTGACCGTGCTGCTGCCCGTGGGCGAGACGGACGAGGTCACCACGCACAGCGCGTCCGAACGTGGAGTGTTTGCCGCACGGCGGAGCGGCCGACGACGTTGTAGCCTCACGCGGCCGTGGACAGGCCCGGGACGCGCGGGGCGTAGCCGAGGCCGACGGCGGCGCGCCCGGCGGCGCGGGCAGGGACCGAGGCGGCCCGGCGCGCCTCGGCGGCGACGGCGGCGCGCGGCGGGATGCCGACGAGGGGCTCGTGCGTGCCCCGGACGTGCTCGGCCCCGAAGCCCTCGCCGGCGTCTCCCTCCGCCACGCGCGCGGCGGAACCCGCCTCCGTACGCGGGCGCGTGGCCGAGGTGACGCGCTAACCCGTGTCGGGGCTCGGGGCTCGGGGCTCCGGCCGCCACGGCCGCCCGCACGGCCCGCTGGTGCCGCGTGGCCGTCCGGTCCGGTGTGCCCTTGGGGGATGGGGCGGCTCAGGACTCGCGTACGGCCAGGGCCAGGTACCGCGTGTCCTCGTCGACGTAGCTGACGAGCCGCCAGCCGGCTTCGGCGAGCACCGGGCGGAGGCGGGGCTCGGCGCGCAGGTCGTCCGGTGTGATCTGCCGGCCGTGACGGGCGGCGAGGGCGGCTCGGCCGATCGGGTGGAAGAGGGCCAGTCGGCCGCCGGGACGGACGACGCGGGCCAGTTCGCGCAGGTCGGCGACCGGGTCGGCCAGGTGGGAGACGAGGCCCGCGCCGAACACGGCGTCCAGGGCGCCGTCGCGCACGGGGAGCCGGCCGACGTCCGCAAGGAGCAGGGTCGCGGTCCCGTCCGTGCCGCCGTGCCCGCCCCCGTCGCTCACGACGTTCCGGCCGCCGCGACCGGCCAGGACGGCCTGTTCGAGCATCTCGGGGGTGAGGTCGGCGCCGAGTACGGTGCCGGTGGGGCCGACGGCGGCGCGGAGCGGCGGGAGCGCCCGGCCGGTCCCGCAGCCGGCGTCGAGCACGGCGTCCCCGGGGCGGAGGTCAAGCTCTTCCACGGCGGCGGCGTACGCGGGTCCGTCGTCCGGGAACCGGCTGTCCCAGTCGGCCGCCCGGGTGCCGAAGAACTCTCGTACGTGTGTGGGGTCATCGCTCATGCGCTCATGATCGCGCACTCAGGGGGGTGAACGTTCTGTGTGCACGTTCGAGCTCGGCGTGATCGTTCGGGACCATCTCTCTGTCATATTCCATCAGCTTTCGAAATGCGCCCCTGGTGCGCCCCCCTGTGCGCACTAGCGTCCCGGAGCCATGGGACACCTGGACCACGCCACCTTCGGCTGGCTGACACCCGTGCTGTCGTACGCGATGGCCTGCATCGGCGCCGCCCTCGGGCTGCGCTGCACCGTACGGGCGCTCGACGCGACCGGACGATCACGGCGGAACTGGCTGCTCACCGCCGCCTCCGCGATCGGCACCGGCATCTGGACGATGCACTTCGTCGCGATGCTCGGCTTCGGCGTCACCGGCACCGACATCCGGTACGACGTGCCGCTCACCATCCTCAGCCTCGTCGTCGCGATGGCCGTCGTCGGCGTCGGGGTGTTCGCCGTCGGCTACGGACGGGACCGGGTCCGCTCGCTCCTGATCGGCGGACTGACCACGGGCATCGGCGTGGCGAGCATGCACTACATGGGCATGGCCGCCCTCCGCCTCCACGGCCGGGTCACGTACGACCCCGTCCTCGTCGCCCTCTCGGTCCTGATCGCGGTCGTCGCCGCCACCGCGGCGCTGTGGGCGGCCCTCAACATCCACGCGCCGGCCGCGGTCGCCGTCGCCTCGCTCGTGATGGGCGCCGCCGTCAGCAGCATGCACTACACCGGGATGTTCGCGGTGGGGGTCGAGGTCGTCCCCTCCGCCGAGGTCCTCTCCGGTGCCACGGTCATGCAGTTCATCTTCCCGCTCGCCGTCGGCCTCGGCTCGTACCTCTTCATCACCTCCGCCTTCGTGGCCCTGTCCCCGACGGCCAGGGAGCGCGCCGCGTACGCCTCCGCCGGGCGCCTGACCGAACCGGACGAGCGCGCCGTGGATGTCGCATCGCCCGGTTTCCGCACCGCCGAACCCGCCCGTACTCCTACGACCTGACCCGCACTCACGACCGATCCCGCCCGCACCCCGACGAGCCGGCCGGCACCCACGACCGAACCCGCACCCAGACCGAACCCGCACCCACGAGGAATCCGCACCCACGACCGAACCCGCGCCCACGACCGGACTCCACCCCCCCACCCCCGTGTCACCACCGCGCACGACCCACCGCACCAGAGCACGAAGCAGCCGGAACGAGGAGGCCATGCGAACTCCCCGCAAGACCAAGGGCGCCGAGGCCACACCGCCTCCGGCCGCCGCACGCGGGCGGCGCGCACACGCCGGGCCGCCCGCCGACGAGCCGGGGCCGCACACCCCGGACGCCGCCGCGACCACGGGCCGCACGTCCGCCGAGGGACCCTCCGCCGAGGCACCGGCCATGCCCTCCGCCCGGCACGCCGACCCGGCCGGGCCGCTCGACGAGGTGCGTTCCGAGTCCGTCGCGAGCCCCGCGTCAGAGGGGCGCGTCTCGGAGAGCCGCGTCTCCGCGAACGCCGCCTTCGGGGGCCCCTCCGGTACGACCGGACCGCACGGTGCCGGGGGGCGGCAGGTGCGCCACGGCCTGCGGCCCCGCACGGTCCGCGCCAAGATCGTGTCGCTCCTGATGGTCCCGGTCGTCTCGCTCCTCGCCCTGTGGGGATTCGCCACCGTCACCACCGCTCAGGACGTCGTCGAGCTCCGTCGGCTCCAGCGCGTCGACGCCGAGATCCGCGAGCCCGTGTCGGCCGCCCTCGCCGCCCTCCAGGACGAACGGCGCGCCGCGGTACGGCAGGTCGCGGCTCCCGGCGCCACCAGGGCCGCCGAGCTCAAGGACCGGATCCGCCGCACGGACGAGGCCGTGGACCGGCTCCGCCTGGACGACACCCACACCGTCGGCGACACCGGGGACCTGCCCGACGAGGTCGCAGGCCGGGTCGGCGCCTTCGTCGGCAAGGTCGAGGGCCTCGCCAAGCTCCGTACCGCCGCGGTCGAGGGCCGGGCCGACTGGGACCAGGTGTACGAGGAGTACACCGGTGCCGTCTCCGCCGCCTTCGCCGTCGGAGGCGCCCTCACCGGCATCCAGGACGGCGGGCAGGGGTCCGACGCGCGCGTACTCCTCGAATTCGGCACGGCCGGCGAGATGCTCTCCCGCGAGGACGCCCTCCTCACCTCCGCCCATCTCACCGGCCGGCTCACCGACGACCGGATCCGCACCTTCTCCGGCACCGTCGACATCCGGCGCACCCTCATCGCATCGGCCACCGCCGACCTGCCCGCCGACGCCCGCGCCGAATGGGCCGCGCTCGCCGGCGGCGGCGACCACGCCCGGCTGACGCGGGCCGAGGACCGGGTCGCCGCCGCGAGCCCCGGCCGCCCCGCGGCCCAGGCGGTCACCTCGGCCGACTGGGACGACACCCTCGCCGCCGTACGCCGCGGACTCACCGCGATCGAGAACGACGCCCGCACCGCGGCGGCCGACCGCGCCGACCCGTTCGGCGGCGGCGCCCTCAGCGCGGGTGGCGCCGCCGTCGTCCTCGGCCTCGCCGCCGTCGCCGCCTCCCTCGTCATCTCCGTCCGGATCGGCCGAGGCCTCGTCGTCGAGCTCGTGAGCCTCCGCAACACCGCCCTCGGCATCGCCCGGCGCAAACTGCCGTCCGCCATGCGCCGACTGCGCGCGGGCGAGGAGATCGACGTCCAGGCGGAGGCCCCGCCGGGACCCGTCTCCCAGGACGAGATCGGCCAAGTCGGCGAGGCCCTCACCACCGTCCACCGCGCGGCGCTGTCCGCCGCCGTCGAACGCGCCGAACTCGCCAGCGGCATCTCGGGCGTCTTCGTCAACCTCGCCCGCCGCAGCCAGGTCCTCGTCCACCGCCAGCTCAACCTCCTGGACAGCATGGAGCGGCGCGCCGACGACCCCAACGAGCTCGGAGACCTCTTCCGCCTCGACCACCTCACCACTCGCATGCGGCGCCACGCCGAGAGCCTGATCATCCTCTCCGGCGCCGCACCGGGCCGGGCCTGGCGCATGCCCGTCCCCCTGACCAACGTCGTCCGGGCCGCCGTCTCCGAAATCGAGGACTACGCGCGCGTGGAGGTGCGCAGACTGCCGGAGACGGCCGTCGTCGGCGGGGCCGTCGCGGACCTCACCCACCTCCTGGCCGAACTCATCGAGAACGCAGCGCAGTTCTCCCCGCCCCACACCAAGGTGCGCGTCAGCGGCGAACCCGTCGGCAACGGATATGCCCTGGAGATCGAGGACCGGGGGCTCGGCATGGGCAAGGAGACCCTCGCCGAGGCCAACGACCGCATCGCCCAGTCCGAGGCGCTCGACCTCTTCGACAGCGACCGCCTCGGCCTCTTCGTCGTCAGCAGGCTCTCCGCCCGCCACGACATCAAGGTCCACCTCCGGACCTCCCCGTACGGCGGCACCACGGCCGTCGTCCTGCTCCCGACCGACCTGCTCCAGGGCGCACTCCCGCCGGGCCGCGGCACACCGGCGACCGGTCCGGGCCCCGACGGTCCGCACACCCGCGCCGCGCATGCCGCACACGCCGCCGACCCGCGGACGCCGGGCTCCGGCGCGGCGGGCCGGGCCGCCGGTGACCCGCGGACGGACAGCGCGCGCGCCGCGCGGGAACGCGACGAGGCACAGCGCGCCGAGGCCCGTCGCTTCGGCCGCCCGCCGGGACCGCGTACGCCGGCGCAGACCGGACTGCCCACCCCGGCCGCTCCCGCGCTCGGGACCGGTGCCCCTGTGCGGCCCGTCGCACCCCCCGTGGGCCCCGTCGTTGCACCGCGCCGGAGCGACCCGCGGCCACCGACGACCGGTACACGGCCCGGAAGCACGCCCGCCGGAGCGGACGGATCCCGGCCGTCCCGGACGTCGTCCCCGCCGCCGGCCGAGCCCTCGTCCCGCCCGCAGCAACTGCCGCGCCCGACCGCCGCGCCCGCGCTGGCCGCGGGGCCGGACGCCGGTAACCCGCCCGCCGGTGTCACCGCGTTGCGCCCACGGCGCGCCGCCGTACCGCCGCCGGCGGGGGAGCGCCCGCCCGGTACGCCGGCCGGCCCCACCGGACACGAGGGCGACGACGAACCCGGGGCCGAACTGCCCCGCCGCGTACGCCAGGCGAGCCTCGTCCCGCAGCTGCGCGAGGCGCCCGTCCCGGAGCCCGTCGCCGCACCGGCCGCCACGGCGGACCCCCGGACGCCGGAGCAGGTCAGGGACCGGATGACGGCCTACCAGGACGGATGGCAGCGGGGCGGCGGCGCCGCGCCCGGCAGTCGGCGCCCCCTCGGGACCGGCATCGGCGGCGAGCCGGCCATCGGGTCCGCCGCCAGGCCCGGTGCGGACCCCCGCACGACTCCGGGGCAGCACGCCGGCCCGTACACGAGCCCGTCCCCGCGCGCGTACCCGGGCCAAGCCGCGAGCCCCCACCCGGATCCGTCTCGGACCCCGGCTCAGGGCCCGTCCCCGAGCACCGACTTCGGCACGGTTCACCACCTCGGCCACGGCCACGGCACGGCACCCCTCGACGACCCCCGCACCGAAGGAGACGACGCATGATCGACCACGAGAGGATCTCCCACCACCGCTCCGGCGAGCTCGACTGGCTCCTCGACGACCTCGGCACGCGGGTCCGCGAGGTCCGCCACACCGTGGTGCTCTCCAACGACGGCCTCGCCGTCGGCTCGTCCAGCGGGCTCAGCCGCGAGGACGCCGAGCACCTGGCCGCCATCGCCTCGGGCTTCCACAGCCTCGCGAAGGGAGCGGGCCGCCAGTTCCACACCGGCGGGGTCCGCCAGACGATGGTCGAGATGGACGACGGCTTCCTCTTCGTCGCCGCCGCGGGGGACGGCTCCTGCCTCGCCGTCCTGAGCTCCGCGAACGCCGACATCGGCCTCATCGCGTACGAGATGGCCCGCCTGGTCAAACGCGTCGGCGAGCACCTGCACACCCCGCCGCGGCTGACGATGAAACCGCCGGCCGCCGGCTGATCCCGGAGAAACCCATGAACGAGGACAGCACCGGCGGCGGCCCGTCCGTGCCGGGCAGTCAGTGGTACGACGCCGACGCCGGACCACTCGTCCGTCCGTACGCGATGACCGGCGGCCGCACCAAGCCGGGGCCCAGCAACGTACGGTTCGACCTCATCGCCCTCGTCGTCGTGGACGACGACCCGCCGGGACCGGCGGACGAGGCCCTCCTCGGGCCCGAGCACCGGTCCCTGCTCGCCCTCTGCCGGGCCGAGACCCAGTCGGTGGCCGAACTCGCCGCCGACGCCGACCTCCCCGTCGGCGTCGTCAGGGTCCTCCTCGGCGACCTCCTCGAATCGGGCTTCGTGCGCGTCAGCAGGCCCGTACCGCCCGCACAGCTCCCTGACGAAAGAATCCTGAGGGAAGTAATCGATGGCCTACGAGCGCTCTGAAAGAACCGGCGCGTGCGACGACGCGGACACCTCCGCGCTCGCCCTGAAGATCCTCGTCGCCGGCGGATTCGGCGTGGGCAAGACGACACTCGTCGGCGCGGTCAGCGAGATACGGCCCCTGCGCACCGAGGAACAGCTCAGCCGCGCAGGCCAGACGGTCGACGACACCGGGGGCGTCGACCAGAAGACCACCACGACCGTCGCCATGGACTTCGGCCGCATCACCATCCGTTCCGGACTCTCCCTCTACCTCTTCGGGACGCCGGGCCAGGACCGGTTCTGGTTCCTCTGGGACGAACTGTCCCAGGGCGCCCTGGGAGCCGTCGTCCTAGCCGACACCCGCCGCCTGGAGGACTGCTTCCCGGCGGTCGACTACTTCGAGCACCGGAAAATACCCTTCGTCGTCGCCGTCAACTGCTTCACGGGCGCGCGTACGTACGGCGCGGCCGACGTCTCCCTCGCCCTCGACCTCGACCGCGGCACACCCGTCGTCCTGTGCGACGCCCGCGACCGCGACTCCGGCAAGGAAGTGCTCATCCGGCTCGTCGAGTACGCGGGACGGATGCACACCGCGCGACTTCTGGACAGTGTCGGCTGACCCCCTGCCGTACCCCCCGACGGCACGCGCGGGCGTGGTGGGTGCTTGCCCTGTTCACGACAGTACGTAAGGCTTGCGGCGATACGGCGGACCACGGCGGCGTGGGGACCACGGGAATCCGGGTCGACGGGGGACGCACCACCCAGGGGGAGGAACACTGATGGCATTGGACAAGGGCCTGGACTGGCTCCTCGACGACCTGACCCAGCGGGTCGGGTACATACGGCACGCGCTGGTGCTGTCCAACGACGGTCTGGTGACCGGTGCGAGCAGTGGGCTCGTACGAGAGGACGCCGAGCACCTGGCGGCCGTCTCCTCCGGCCTGCACAGCCTCGCCCGGGGCTCGGGCCGGCACTTCCAAGCAGGCCGGGCCCGGCAGACGATGGTCGAGTTCGACGAGGCGCTGCTCTTCGTGACGGCGGCGGGCGAGGGCAGTTGCCTGTGCGTCCTCAGCGCGGCGGAAGCGGACGTCGGTCAGGTGGCCTACGAGATGACCCTGCTGGTCAACCGCGTAGGCGAGCACCTCGGCGTGGCTGCCCGGCAGCCCGGCCTGCCGGGCGACGCGCTCTGACACAGGGGCGGTGAAGACCGGTAGGCGGTAGTCCACCTGGTACGAGGTGCTCCACTCGGTACGAGGTGCTCTACCCGGTAGCCGGTCCGGCCCGTCCGCGGGTGGTCGGCTGCGGGGCGCTCTCCGTGGGGCGGTTGTCCACAGGGCGTTGTCCACAGCTCGTGCGAGTGTCGTCACTCTGCGTTACTTTCTCGTTGTGGGTCCGAAGGATCCGCGGCACGGAGAGAACAGCGACGCACGGGGGAGGGCCACACGATGACGGTGGACGAAGGGACGCGCACGGTCACACCGGCGCGGGCCGCACAGGAACTGGAACTGAGGCGCGACGAGTTCCGGCTCGCGGTCCAGCTCGGTCTGGTGAGGACGGTGCCTACGGGCGAGGGCGGACGGAGGCGTGTCGAGCGGTGCGAGCTCGACCGCCTCAGGGCAGCAGTCGATTTCCCCGCCGGCCTGCGCGACCGCGTGCGCACGGTCGGCACGGGGGAGGCGGCTGACCTCCTGTCGATCACCCCGGAGCGCTTCACCAGGCTGGCTCGCACGGGGCACCTCAGCCCCGTGCGGTTCGCCCTGAACCGCTACCGCGCGGTGGTGTGGACGTACCTCGCCGAGGAGGTCACCGACTTCGGCCGCCGGTGTCCGGCCCTGCTGGCCGGGCGACTTCCCCTCGACCTCCGCGAACGCCTCGCCGCACACGAGGACAGGCGGCCCAGGAACTGGCGGGCCCGTCGGGTCGGTCTCCTGCTCCGCGCCACGGACGACCCCTGGGCCCGCGCCGCCGCCATCGCTTCCCTCCTCGACCCCGTCCAACTGGCCGAAGTCGTCGACGACCCCTACGAGCGCGCCCACCTGGACCGGCTGCGACCACCACCGCCGTCCGGGATGCCCGTGGCCGCCGCCGCACACGATGTCGCCGAGCGGCTCATGCGCGCGGACGAGCCCGACGAGATCCTCTGGCACCGGATGAGCCTGGCCCTGGCCCTGGACGAAGCGCGCGCCCGCCGGTCGGCCCCGTATCCCGGCGAGCTTCCAGAGACCTGCGGCTCTGTCCCTGGCGTCACAGGCATCACAGGCGTCACTGCGGTCACCGCGGTGACCGCCGCCACCGCCGTGACTCCGAGCCTTGCGGCGATGTCGGGTCCGGTCGTTGCTTCGGGACCTGCCTTGGCTCCGGTCACGGCCCTGGCCCCCGCCGCAGCCCTGACGCCGACTACCGCCTTGACCACGGTCGCTGTCTCGGCCCCAGCGTCGACCCCGGCCTCACGCCCGGCTTCGGCCCCTGTATCGGTCCCGGCCTCGGTCCCAGCCGCGGCCCCGGTATGGGCTCCAGCCGCGGACGTGAGGTCGGCCTCCACCGAGTCCCTGGCGCGAGTGCCGGCGCCGGCCGACGACGGATGGACACGTGCCCTCACGCCCGGCCTTGCGGTCCGGCGGGCGCGGAGAACGGATCCCGGTGACGCCACGAGGACGCTGGCGATGCCGCCCCTTCCCCCGACGCCGCCCACCGTCGCGCCGCCGGTACCCCAGCACGGCTCGCTGCCTGAACCGGTTGCGCCGGTGACCGACCGGCCACCAGGTCGTCCGGCGCGGGTGCGGCTTCTCGATCGACTGCGCCGGGGGAGGAGGGTCGACGGCGGGCGGACCCGACGAGGGAGGCGGGCGGTCAACTGGCCCTGAGCCGGCGGCCGGGGTGCGGCCGGGGCAGGGTGTGGGGAGGATGAGCCCATGCTCCTTGCCCGCGTCGCGGAGGTGTCCCGGGAGGTCGCCGCGGCCTCGGCGCGCTCCCGCAAGATCGGTCTGCTCGCCGAACTCTTCGCGGAGGCCGAGCCGGACGAGAGCCCGCTCGTCATCGCGTACCTGTCGGGCCGGCTCCCGCAGGGGCGGATCGGCGTCGGCTGGAGCGTGCTCAAGGACGTCGTCCCGCCGGCGGTTCCACCCGCCGGGGGACCCGGGCTCACCCTCGACCGGGTGGACGCCGCGATGACGGAACTGGCCGCCGTCTCCGGCGCCGGGTCCAAGGCCGAGCGGGCCCGGCTCGTCCGCGCGCTGTTCGCCGCCGCCACCCGCGACGAACAGGAGCTCCTGGTGCGGCTGCTCACCGGGGAGGTGCGGCAGGGGGCCTTGGACGCCATCGCGCTGGAGGGCGTCGCGAGGGCGGCCACCGTGCCCGCCGTCGAGCTGCGGCGCGCGGTGATGCTCGAAGGGTCGCTGCCGCCGGTCGCCCAGGCGGTGCTCGCCGAGGGGATCGCAGCCCTCGACCGGTTCACGCTGAGGGTGGGCGGTCCCGTGCAGCCCATGCTCGCCCACACGGCGTGCTCGGTGAGCGAGGCGGTCGCGGCCCTGGGGCCGTGCGCCGTGGAGGAGAAACTCGACGGGTTCCGCATCCAGGTCCACCGTCTCGGCGACGACGTCCGCGTCCACACCCGCTCGCTCGACGACATCACCGACCGCCTCCCCGAGGTGGTCGCGACCGCCCGGGCCGTGCCTGCGGACGGGTTCATCCTGGACGGCGAGGTCATCGCGCTCGATCCGGACACCGGGCGCCCCGTCTCCTTCCAGACCACCGCGTCCCGCGTCGGCTCCCGGACGGACGTGGCCGGCGCGCACGCCGCCGTGCCGCTGACACCCGTCTTCTTCGACGTCCTCGCGGTGGACGGCGAAGGCCTGATCGACCGCCCCGGTAGGGAACGGCAGGAGATGCTCGCCCGGCTGCTGCCCGCGTCCCACCGGGTGCGCCGCACCGTCGTCACCGACCCGGCCGACCCGGGGCAGATCGAGGCGGCCGAGAGGTTCTTCGCCGACACGCTGGCACGCGGACACGAAGGCGTCCTCGTGAAGGCGCTGGAGGCGCCCTATGCGGCAGGCCGCCGGGGACGCACGTGGCTGAAGGTGAAGCCCGTCCACACGGTCGACCTCGTCGTCCTGGCCGTCGAGCGCGGCCACGGGCGCAGGACGGGTCTGCTGTCGAACCTCCACCTCGGCGCGCGCACCGCCGAAGGCGGGTTCGTCATGCTCGGCAA
Organism: Streptomyces sp. NPDC056361; assembly: GCF_042262805.1. Classification (NCBI taxonomy): domain Bacteria; kingdom Bacillati; phylum Actinomycetota; class Actinomycetes; order Kitasatosporales; family Streptomycetaceae; genus Streptomyces; species Streptomyces sp. NPDC056361. The sequence continues at coordinate 14,684 of NZ_JBHJQI010000054.1, read as the reverse complement.
GACGTTCAAGGGACTCACCGACGAGATGCTGCGCTGGCAGACCGAACGCCTCGGCGGCCTAGCCGAGTCGGACGACGGGTTCACCGTGCGGGTGCGGCCCGAACTCGTCGTGGAGATCGCCTACGACGGCCTCCAGCGATCGACCCGCTACCCGGCCGGCGTCACCCTCCGCTTCGCCCGCGTCGTACGCCACCGGCCCGACAAACCGGCCGCCGAGGCCGACACCGTCGACAGGATCACCGGCCGGGGCTGAGCGGCGGAGCGGGCCTCGCGGGACGGCGTTCCGCGAGGGATGCTGGAGACGTGGCACGACGAGCGCCCGCGTACGACGACCGTGTGGCACCACGAGCGACCGGCGGGCCGCGAGGAGATGAGCGACGTGTACGACTTGCACATCGACACCGACGTCACCGTGCAGCTGTGCGACTGCAGCCGGGAAGACGCCCAGACCGTCTTCGACGTCCTCGACAGCGTCTATGAGCTGGAGGACACGGCCACCCCGAACCCGCAGACGGCCACGGGACCGGCGCCCACCGTCTGGACGGCCATCTTCGACACGGCCGGCGGGCGGCACCAGGAGGTGGCTCCCACCCGTCTGACCGCCCTGGTCGGCGCCACCCTGACCGGTGGGTACCGCGCCGTCGACGAAGTCCAGAAGGTGCTCGCCACGGGCTTCGACATCCAGTCCTCGCAGGCCGTCTCCGGCGACCAGGAGACCGAGGCCCGCCTGCTGCTCGCCTCCCGCTGAGCGGGCGGCACGGATACCCCGGACGGAGCGGACGGGCCCCGCCCGGGGTTCACGTGTGCCCGTGTGCCCGTGTGCCCGTGTCCTCGTCGTCCGTGTGTCGGTTCGCGCAGTCGTCCGCTCTCCCGTTCTCTCGTTCTCGCTTTCTCTCGTTCGCCCATGGGTTCCCGTGCCCATGGGCTCACTCGGCTGACCCCGCCGATTTCCCCGGTATACACCGTGTGTAGAGTTCGCGGCGGTCGTGAGCACCGCCCTGACCAGGCGGTTGTCGCGGCTGTACCGAAGCCACTACGGGGAAAGCGGGATCCACCATGTTCCGATCCAGGACGGGCCGACGCGGGGGAACGGCCACCGCCCTGCTCGCCGCCGCGGCGCTGATGCTGACGCTCGGCGCCTGCGGAGTCGACACGGTCACGCCGCAGGACGCCCGGGGCGAGGCGGGGACGGACGACAAGGCGGGTTCGACTCCCCGCCGTGTCGACTGCGCCAAGGTGAAGTGCATCGCGCTCACCTTCGACGCGGGGCCGGGTGAGGACACCCCCAGGCTCCTCGACATCCTCAAGGAGAAGCAGGTCCCGGCCACGTTCTTCCTGCTCGGCAACAAGCACGTGAACCGCTACCCCGAGGTGGTCAAGCGGATCGCGGACGAGGGGCACGAGGTCGCCAACCACACCTGGAGCCACCGGATCCTGACCGACCTCGACGCCGCCGAGGTGCGCGACGAGCTGTCGCGCACCCAGGACGCCGTCGAGAAGATCACCGGCCGCAAGCCCACCCTCATGCGCCCGCCGCAGGGCAGGACCGACGACACGGTGTCCGAGGTCAGCCGGGAGCTCGGGCTCGCGCAGGTCCTCTGGAGCATCACGGCCAAGGACTACTCCACCACCGACTCGGCGCTCATACGGAAGCGCGTCCTCGAGCAGGCGCACGGAGACGGGATCATCCTCCTCCACGACATATACGACGGAACGGTCCCGGCCGTCCCCTCGATCATCGACGAGCTCAAGTTGCGCGGCTTCACCTTCGTGACGGTGCCGGAGCTCCTCGCCCCCGGGAAGGCCGAGCCGGGCGCCGTCTACCGCCCCGAGAGGGACTGAGAACACCTGTCGAAACGGGGTGAGGTGACTCACATCGCCCACCCGGGACCTCTCGGAACATTCGGGAGAGGTCTACCGTTCATACGTATGTGACTGCGAAGGGGCCCGGTCCCCAAGGTCCCCCCCGGAGGTGACCGCTCTTCGTCGTCACGGCGATCGGCCCCGGTTGGAATCCCCCGTCCAACCGGGGCTTTGTCGTTCCCGGACGCCGTGCGCGCGGCACTCCGACGGCGCCCTGGAGGCGCGCACCCCGGCGCGTTCGACTCGTTCGAGTGACCCTCGGCATGGTGGCGGATCCCCCGGGAAGTGATCACCCCGGGCCGCCTGACGATCACCCTCAGGCCGCTCCGGCCAGGGACGATCGAAGGGGGACACCATGTTTCGCACCGCCGGCCGCACCCGCCGCGCCGTGGTCACCGCCGCCGCCTCGCTGATGCTCTCGGGGTGCACCGTCGTCGGGCCGGGAGGGGCAGGGCCCCCGGGGGTGCCGGTCGGTCGGGCCGCGCAGGACGAGCTGCTCAGGTCCGCGGAGCACCGCCTCGCCGTCGACTGCCTGAGCGGCCGGGGGATCACCCTCTCGGCCAGGCCCCGCGCGCCGGACGAGGACCGTGTGCTGCAAGCGGCGCTCTTCGGCGCCGGCCCGCGCGAACTCTCCGTCACCCTCGCCACGGGCGCCACCGTCACCGCCCACGAGGACGGCTGCCTCGCCACGGCGAAGGAGCGGCTCTACGGCGACCAGCGGCGCTGGTTCCGGGCCCAGGTCACCGTCGACAACCTCCGGGCCGAGGCGCAGGCCCGTATGCGCACCGACCCCGCCCACCGCGCGGCGCTCGCCCGCTGGACCCGGTGCGCGACCCCGACCGACCGTCCCCGTCCCGACCGCCCCGACCCGGCAGTCGCCGCCCGCTGCGGCCGCGAAAGCGGGCTCGACGAGGTGCGGAAGCGGCTGGAGGCCGTCGAGCTGGTCGAGCTGCGCACCCTGCACCGGGACGAACTCACCACATACCGGCAGTTGCGCGACCGCGCACTGCGCCGGGCAGCCGAACTGCCCGAGTCCGGATCACCCGTAGAAAGGCCCCACCTCTCGTGAAGCGACTTCTCGCCCTCGCCGCCGCCGCGCTCCTGGCCACCACCGCCGGCCTTGCCCTGGCCGGCTCCGCCGGGGCGGCCGAATGCCCCAGCGGAGAGTTCTGCGTCTGGCAGGAGGCGAACTTCGGCGGCCAGCGCGCCAACTGGAGCGGGGACGACGGCTGGTGGGAGAGCTGGATCTCCGACACCGACTCCTCGTGGGCCAACCACGGCATCTCGGGACCGGGCATCAAGGACCACGTCAGGGTCTACGACAGCGCATGGCAGGGCGGCAGCATGACCATCTGTCTCGCCCCCGGGCAGGAGGTCGGCTACAACGGCGCGGCCAACGACCGAGGCGACTCCCACATCTGGTCGACCGGCTGCTGACCGGCACCCACCACGCCCGGACGGGGCCGGACCCCCGCGCCCGTCCGGGACCCGTGCCGTGGAGGCCTGCCCGACGGGTCAGCTCCGGGCGAGAGGGCCCGCCGGGTGGCGGAGGACGGAGGTGAGCATCAGGCCGGCGCCGCGCACGACGCTGGTCACCGGGTCGTTCGCCAGTCGGAGGCGGGCGCGGAGGAGGTGGGCCAGGCGTGCGGTCACGTCCAGGCGGAGGGCACCGCCGCCGGTCACCAGGACGCCGCGGCGCAGCGCCCCGCGGACCGCGCCGGTGCCGTCGTGCCGCCACAGGTCGCTCACCATGTCGGCGGCCGTGCCGGCGATCTCGTCCGGCACCCGGCCGGACTCCGGCACGTCGTCGACCCCCACCTCGGCGAGCCGGGCGTCCTGGACGAGCCCGTCCACGACGAGGGTCACCTCGGTCAGTTGGGCGCCCAGGTCCACGACGAGGAGCGGGCCGCCGCCGGGCGGTGCCGCGTACGCCGCCGCGGCGCGGGCGCTGTCCACGGCGATCACGCGTACGGCGCCGAGATCGTCCGCCATGCGGCGCGCCGCGTCCCGCTCCTCGGGGCCGGCGAGGACCGGGTGGGTGAGCATCACGACGGTGTCGTGCGCGCTGTCGCCCGGGGCCGAAGCGGTCAGTCGGCGCAGCAGTCGGAGCTGGGACGCGGCGTCGGTGACGCGGCCGCGCCGCACCGGACCGCTCGGCACGTCCGCGAAGACGCCCGCGCCCGGCGCCCAGGCGCGGGTGCGGGAGCTGCCGATGTCGAGGGCGATCCCCCGCACCGGTCGCCCCGTGCCCGGGGCGCCGACTGCTGATCCGAACGATCCCATCGCTTCCGTCCATTCGCTGCGGACCCGCTGATTGCGAGGCCGATTTGGGCCTCACTATGCAGTATCCGCAGCGGAAGCGCTATGGCACACAGGGATCGAAGGTGCTGTGGTGTGGTGAGGTCAGCTTTCGGCGCCGAGCCACAGGTCAGGGCCGAAGACCTCGTAGTGGATGTCGGCCGCCGGGGTGCCGCCGCCGAGGAGGTCGCCGCGCACCGCGCGCAGGAAGGGCAGCGGCCCGCACAGGTACGCGGTCGTGCCCGCCGGCAGATCGAGCGTCGTGACGTCCGCGCGGCCCGGGTGGGCGCCGGAGTCGCCCGGCTCCTCGTACCAGAGGTGCAGCGTGCCCTGGGGGAGCGCGCCGACCAGGCGCCGCAGCTCGTCGGCGTGCGCGTGGGACGCGGGAGAGCGGTCGGCGTGCACGACCGCGACCGGGCGGGTCGAACCGGTGGCCGCGAGGTGGTCGAGCATCGCCAGCATCGGGGTGCTGCCGATGCCGGCGGAGGCGAGCAGCAGCGGGCTCTGGTCCTCGGGCAGCACGAGGTCGCCGAACGGGACCGACACCTCCACCGTGTCACCGGCGCGGGTGTGGGCGTGCAGCCAGGAGGAGACCTCGCCCGCCGGGTCGCCGTCGACGCGCTTGACGGTGATCCGCCACTGCGGGCGCCCCGGCGCGGCGGACAGGCTGTACTGGCGGATCTGCCGGGCGCCGTCGGGCAGTGCGACGCGGACGCTCACGTACTGGCCGGGTCGGAACGAGGCCGTGGGGGTGCCGTCGGTGTGCCGCAGGGTGAAGGACACCGTGTCGGCCGTCTCCTCGTGGCGTTCGGCGATCTCCATCGTCCGCCAGACCTCGCCCTCGGGCACGCCCGACTCCTGGTAGAGGCGGGCCTCCACGGCGATGAGCGCGTTCGCCATCAGCCAGTACACCTCGTCCCAGGCCTGGGCGACCTCCGGAGTGACGGCCTCGCCGAGCACCTCGACGATCGCGGCGAAGAGGTGCTCGTGCACGACCTTGTACTGCTCGGAGGTCACGCCGAGCGAGGCGTGCTTGTGGGCGATCCGCGCCAGCATGGCGTCGGGTCGGCTGTCGGGGTTCTCCAGCAGGGCGACGGCGAAGGCGGCTATGGAGCCGGCGAGTGCCTGCCGCTGTTCGCCGTTGGCCTGGTTGCCCCGGTTGAACAGGTCGCGCAGGAGCTCGGGGTGGGCATCGAAGAGACGCCCGTAGAACCGCTCGGTGATCTGGTCGAGCGCACCGCCGACGGCGGGCAGGGTGGCGCGGACGACCGGGACGGCCTGCTCGGACAGCATGGGAACCTCAATCTGGTAGATGATCTGCGTATTAAACGGTGTGCGGGGTCGAGTGATGCCCGGAGGCGCCACGGTTCAGGGGGTGGGGCGTGGGGTGAGGGTGAGCAGCAGAGGGCCGGTCGGCGAGGTCACGAGCTCGGCCACGGTCAGCGGATCGAGCGCGCGGTAGAACGCCTCCTGGGCCTCGCGCAGCGCCCCCCGCAGCCGGCACGCGGTGCGCAGCGGGCACGGTGGATCGCCCTCGCAGGCGACGACCTCCTCGTCGCCCTCCAGGGTGCGGGTGAGCCATCCCACCGAGGAACGCCGGCCCAGCTCCGTCAGAGCCAGGCCGCCACCCCGCCCGCGCCGCGCCTCGACCACGCCGAGGTGCTGGAGCCGGGTGACCACCTTCGCCATGTGGGCGTAGGGCACGTCCATCGACGCCGCCACCTCGCGGGTGGTGACGGACTCCTCCGGTGCGGTGACCGCCAGGCGCATCACGGCGCGGAGCGCCAGGTCGGTGAACTTCGTCAGCCTCACGGTCCGACCGTATCAAAGCGGTATCCGGGCTGCGTATTAAGGGGTGGGTTCACGCCTCCGCTTGTGGCGCCGCCACACCCACCAGCCGCCGGTGAACAGACAGCTGGACGTCAGCACGATCCCGAGCACCGGCCACCGTCCGCCCGCGATCCGGAGGTCCGCGGTGACGACCACGAGGACCGCGATCGCGGGCAGGATCAGGGAACCGACGGCGCGCAGCGTCGCCAGACCCATGGCCGGGTCGACCCGGACGGTGCGCGGGATGCGAAGGTCGACGGTGCCGACGTAGAAGAGGGTGGCCCGCTCCATCAGGCGTGTGGTGGCCTTCCAGTACGAGACCGCCAGGTACGGCAGCCAGACGAGGGGCGCCACCAGGCCGACGAGGAAGACGCCGATCGCCAGCGCGTACTGCGCCACCCGGACGAACCACCGCGCGGTGCCCGAGTCCGGTGTCATCAGCCCGAGGAGCCGCGCCATCCTCATCACCAGGTACCACAGCGCGGCCCAGCGTCCCAGCCCGCGGCGTCCCGGACGCCCCGTGTCGTGCGGCGTGACGCTGAGCGCGGCGCGGGCCGTCACGGTGTCGTCGTACACGCCCTGGAGGACGAGCAGTTCCGCCGCGCGCTCCGGATCCGTCGTGTCCCGCCCCTCGGTGGCGGCGAGTTCGAGGATCGTCCGCACCTGGGACAGCAGGGCCCCGCAGAACGCGACGGGGATGAACAGGATGAACGGACCGCCGACGAAAGCCCCTTCGGTGGTCACCCGCCGCCTTCCGCGCGCCACGATCAGACTTCTCAGTGCCGCCGCGTCGGCGTCGGGGTGAGCGGCCCGCAGGCGCTCGACGGCGCGTCCGGCGCCCGGACCCAGGTGGCGCAGGGCGAAGGAGGCCAGGGCCTCCGGGAGCCTGCCGGGCTCAGCCGCGACTTCGCGCAGCAGGGAGCCCGCGAGCCCGTCGTCCGGCGCCGCCCCGGCCTCCTTCCGCACCTCTGCCCGCCCTTCTTCCGCCGGGTCAGGCCAAGACCTTGGCCTTTGCCTTCTCGAACTCCTCGGGCGTGATGGCGCCCTTCTCCTTCAGCTCGGCCAGCCGTGCCAGCTCGTCCGTGGAGCTGCCGCCGCCGGGCGACGACCCCGCCGTCTTGCGGATGTAGTCCTGGAAGGCGGCTTCGCTGTCCCTGGCCTGCTTGACGTCACGCTGCCCCATGCTCTTGCCGCGCGCGATGACGTACACCAGCACCCCGAGGTAGGGCAGCAGGATGCAGAAGATCAGCCAACCCGCCTTGCCCCAGCCGTGGAGTGATTCGTCGCGGAAGATGTCGGTGATCACCTTGAACAGCAGGAAGAGCCACATGATCCAGAGGAAGAACCACAGCATGGTCCAGAAGACGTTGAGGAGGGGGTAGTCGTCCATTCCTGCGCACTCCGTTCCCGCCCGGCCGGGAGAGGCCTGGCGTTGGAGCGAGTCTCACCCAGCCCTCGCGGCCCCGCACTTCGTGGCGGCTCGACGTGCGGGCCGCCCGGGGCCGTGTTCGGATGGAGGCCGCGTACCGCGAGCGGTACCGGGGCGGCCCCCGGGCGGGGCGGACCGCACGATGAACGGAGCGGAAGCTCCTCGGGATCCGAAGGCGGTCTCAGCCCTGGCGGAGGGCCGCCAGCGCGCGGTCCGCGTGGGCGCTCATCCGCAGCTCGCTGCGGACGACCTCGCGCACCCGCCGGTCCTGGCCGATGACGAACGTGACCCGCTTGGTCGGGGCGAGCGAGAAGCCGCGCTTCACGCCGAACCGTTCGCGTATGGAGCCGTCCACGTCGGACAGCAGCGGGTAGCCCAGGGAGTGCCGCTCGGCGAACTCCTGCTGACGCTCCACGTCGTCCGAGCTGATCCCGACGGGCAGCGCGCCGACGGCGCGGAACTCGGCCGCGAGATCGCGGAAGTGACAGGCTTCGGCCGTGCACCCCGGCGTCATCGCCGCCGGGTAGAAGAAGAGGACGACCGGCCCCTCGGAAAGGAGGCCGGTGAGGGAGCGCGCCGCGCCCGTCTCGTCCGGAAGGCTGAAGTCCTCGACGAGGTCACCGACGTTCATAGAAGCCCGTCTCCGATCCGTACCCGCGACGCCACCGGCGCCTCCGGTGGCCGGTCGGTGACGTTACCGCAGGGTAGGGCCGGTGGGTATGCGGGGGTGGGATCACGCTCCCGCCCGCTGGGGCCGTTTCAGCTCCGAGGAGCCGCTTCGACCCCTTCCGCCGCCCCGTTCCGCGCGGCGGCGCGGAGGTCGAGCACCGCGAGGGCGCGCTCGCCCCAGCGCAGGTTCTCCTCCTCGAAGAACCGGCCGCGCATCAGCGTCAGGTAGGGGCCGATCCGTTCCGCCTCGGCGAGGTAGGAGTCCTCGTCCCGGCCGTCGAGCATCCGCTCCCGCAGCCGGTCGTAGCGGGCCAGCTTGGCCCGGGCCGTCTCCATCCGCCGTGCCACGAATCCGCGTACCGCCGCCGTGTCGCCCTCGTCGCAGGCCTGCACCTGGACCATCAGCTCGTCGCGGACGGCGCTCGGGCGCGGCGGCGTCGACGTGTAGGCCGCGAGGTCGCGCAGGCCCGGTTCCGTGAGGCTGAACATCCGCTTGTTGGGACGCCGTTCCTGCTCCACGACGCGGGCGGTGATCAGCCCGGCCTCGTCGAGGCGGTCGAGCTCGCGGTAGAGCTGCTGCGGGGTGGCGGCCCAGAAGTTGGCGACGGACACGTCGAAGATCTTGGCCAGGTCGTATCCGGATGCCTCGCCCTCCAGAAGAGCTGCGAGGACGGCGTGCTTGAGCGACATCCGGACACGCTAGCAGCATGTTGAATAGTTTCCTCCGCACCTATTCAACCGTTACGTCACCCCGAGGGCCGGACGGGTGCCCTTCGCTGGCAGGTCCGTCAGGCGCCTGCCTAGGGTGGAGAGGGGGCAGGCCGCGGGGGAGCAGAACCGAGGGGCAGCGCGATGGACAGCGACTCGTTCGTCTACACCACCTACATCCGGACGACCCCGGACGAGCTCTGGCAGGCACTCACCGACCCCGAGTTCACCCGGCGGTACTGGGGCGTGGCCTTCGAGACCGAGTGGACGCCCGGAGCCCCGATGGTCTGGGACGAGGGAGGGCGCCGCACCGCCGACCCCGAGCAGGTCGTCCTCGCCGCCGAGCCCGGCCGTCTCCTCTCGTACACCTGGCACACCTTCACCCCCGCCTGGGCGGAGGCCGTCCGCCTCGACGACGACGTCTACGAACGGCTCGCCGCCGAGCGCAGGTCCCGCGTGACCTTCGTGATCGAGCCCTCCGGCGACATCGTCAAACTCACGGTCACGCACGGGGACCTGGAGCCCGACGGAACCATCAAGGCGCTGATCGGCGAGGGATGGCCCGCGCTGATCGCCAGCCTCAAGTCCCTCCTGGAGACCGGCGAGGAGCTTCCCGAGCCCGCCCGCTGACCCATTCGAGTCGTCTCGCCCGCCACTAGCCCGCCACGCCCGGCGCCTTGATCATCTTTTTCTCCTTTTGTCCGTTTTGATGATCGGGTCGGCACCGAACGCCGGCGTCGTCGTCCGGAAGGGGAGGGTGTCCGACGTGTCGTCACGCAGGTACGCACGGGGGTGGGGAGCGCTGTCCCTGGCGGTCGGAGCCGTACTCGTCGGTACGGCCGCCCAGGCGCCCCCGGGCCGGGACGCGGGCCCCCACTCCGCCCCCGACCCCGGCGCCGTCGTCACCGTCGACGGCTGCGTCATCGCCGGCGGGATCTGCTCCGTGCCCCGGCACACGGTCGTGCTCAGCGGCGGCCCCGTGCTCACCGGCGCTCCCGTCGCGCTCGACGCGCGGGCGTCGGGCCCGGTCGAACTCACGCTGCGCACCGCCGGGAGGCTCGCCGACGTCACCGTCACCGACCAGCGCGGCCGCAGGGTCGCCGGCACGCCGAGCGCCGACGGCACCCGGTGGACCAGCGTGACGGCGCTCCCCGCCGGGGGCCGCTTCGCGGCCCGCCTCGTCGTCGAACGGCCCCGCGGCCGCGGCCCCCGTCGCGACCTCGCCCGCCTGGAGTTCCGTACCCCCGCGGCGCCCGCCGGGGATCGGCTCACCGTCGCCTTCGGACCCGAGGACGGCGGCACCTACGGCGTGGGGCAGCCGATCACGGCCGAGCTCAGCCACCCGGTGCCCGCCGACGCCCCGGGCGCCCGCCGCGCGGTCGAACGCGCCCTCGACGTACGCGCCGAACCCCATGTCGAGGGCGCCTGGTACTGGGTCGACCCCCGCACCCTCCACTACCGGCCCCGCACCTACTGGCCCTCCCACGCCATCGTGCGCGTCCACAGCGGACTCGCCGGGGCCCGGATCGCCGGCGGACTCCACGGCGGCCCCTCGCGCCCGCTGACCTTCACCACCGGCGCCCGGGTCGAGGCCGTCACCGACGTCTCCGCCCTCAGGATGTCGGTGTTCAGCGACGGACAGCTGCTCCGCGCCTTCCCGGTCACCACCGGCAAGGCCGGCTACCGGACGCGGGGCGGCACCAAGGTCGTCCTCGGCAAGGAGCCGCTCGTCCACATGCGCGGCGACTCCATCGGGATCGCCCGCGGCAGCCGGGACTACTTCGACCTCAAGGTCCGCTGGGCCACCCGGGTGACGTGGAGCGGCGAGTACCTGCACGCCGCCCCCTGGTCCGTCGACGCGCAGGGCAGGGAGAACGTCAGCCACGGCTGCACCGGCATGAGCACCGAGGACGCCGCCTGGCTGTTCGGCACCGTCCGCGAGGGCGACCTCGTCCGCGTCGTCCACGGGTACGGGCAGCCCATGACACCGTTCGACAACGGCTTCGGCGACTGGAACCTCAGCTGGCCCGAGTGGCAGCGGGGCAGCGCCCTCGCCCCCGGCGCCGCCGTCGCAGCGGCCGGACCCGCCGCCGGCGCCCTCCGCCCGGACCTGTGAACGGGCGGACCTGTGAACGGGCGGACCAGGTCCGCGCCGCAGGGGCGAAGGGCGGCCCGGACGGGAGCCACGGCCGCGCCACGCCGACGGCCCGGCGGGCACCCCCGGCCCCGTACACCTCGGTGATACTGGCGTCCTGCCCGCCCCCGCCGACCGTAGGGAGCCTCATGCCGGACGTCACCGAGGTCGAGGTCGGGGACGCGACCCTCTTCGTGGAGGCGCGCCGCCTCGGCCCCGACTCCGAACTCGAAGGGCTCGGCGACCGCCTGCCCGACCTCTCCGCGGTCACCGAAGCACTGTCCTCCTTCGCGGGGCAGATCGGCGAGGCGCTCCACCAGGCCGCTCCGGACCGCGCGACCGTCGAGTTCGGCTGCCAGCTCGGTCTGAACGCGGGCAGGCTGACGGCGCTCGTCGTCCAGGGCAGCGCGAACGCCAGCCTGCGGGTGACCCTCGAATGGACGAAGAAGCCCCGCTGAGCCCGGGGCTTCGCCCGAACCGGCTCAGGCCGGCGGCTTCTCGCCCGTCGTGTCGCCGTCCGGCTCGGGCAAGGGCGACGCCGGTGCCGGCTCGCCGAGGCTCAGCCGTGGGCGCCGCTGGAGACCGGCGCCCACGAGGACGCCCAGGGCGATGGCGGCGACGGTGATCACCGTGCCGACCAGGCTGTCCAGGCCGCCGCCGGTGTCCCCGGCCACGATGATCTCGGAGACGCCGGTGAGGCCGACCGCGCCGGGCACCAGCAGCCAGAAGCAGGGCAGGAACACCACCTGGTCCGGCGTGTGCGAGTGGCGCGAGATCCAGCTCGCCATCGGCGGCAGCAGCATGCCGGCGGCGAACGCTCCGAAGGTCGTGCCGCCGAACTCGGAGGCCACCGACTGCACGAACCGCTCGACGAGCAGCGCGCCCAGCAGCCACGGCGTCACCCGGGGCGGAGCGGAGAAGTACAGCAGGAATCCGAAGCCGAGCAGCAGCACGCCCGCCCACGGAGCCCAGGCGCCCAGCGGGCCGGCCGCGGGCCCGCCCGCAGGCCGGGGCCGCAGGAGTTCGGTGCCGACCAGGATGCCGAGCGCCAGGAGCAGCAGGACGTTCACGGCCCCGGCCAACCGGGCCATGCCCGACAGGGCCGCCCCGGTGGCGAGTTCGATGGCCCCGAGGGTCAGCGCGGCACCCGGCAGGAAGGCGATCAGCGGCGGGACGTACAGGACCGCGGGTTCCTCGTGCAGGAGCGGTCCGGCCCAGTGCAGGGAGGCGGTCGTCACGAGGATGGCAGCGACCACGGGCAGGGCGGTGCGGGCCGCCGGGAGCCGGTCGCCGAAGAGCCGGAGCAGACCGACGGCCGCGCCGAGCACCGCGTACCCGACGACGGCCGGCACGGTCGCGTGCCGCATCACGCCCAGGCCGACGGTGAGCAGCACGTAGCCGAGGACGGTAGTGGCCGGACTGAACCGCTCGGGGCGCTCGCGGACCTCCCGGAGCGAGCGCCGTGCGTCCTCGAAGGGCACCTGCTCGGCGCGCATCCGCTCCACCAGCGACTGCAGCGCCTCCACTTGGTCCAGCCGCAGGTCCGGCCCCTCGACCGGGGCGAAGTCCAGCTCGCCGCCCCGCCCGTCGGGGCCGCCGCCGACCCGGACGAAGAGCCCGGTGGGGACCACGAAGGAGCGCACCCGCATGCCGTAGCGGGCCGCCACGTCGTGCAGCGTGCCCTCCACCTCGGCCGTCCGTTCCCCGGCCCGCAGCAGGTAGGCGCCGAGCTCGCACAGCAGCGAGGCGAGGTCCCGGAGCCGCTCCCGGCCCGCGTCCTCGGCCTCCGGCAGGGTGACGGTGCCGCCGCCCCGCAGCGGCCGCAGGGATGCGGCCCGCCGGGCGAGGGTGCGCAGATCGAAGCGGGAACCCGGATCGAAGCGGGGGTGCCTCACCACAAGCGCCCGCTCCCCGTGGCGACCGCGCCACGCCTCCCCTGAAACTCGTACAAGCTGCGCATTTCGGAAAGGTAGCAGCGGGGTGGCCGACGCGCCGCGTGGAACGGCGGGGCGGGGTGGGCGCGTTCGACGCAGGACTCAGACCCGCCCGCCGCCCGCCGTGTCCGACGAGAGCCGCTGGGCCGCGTAGATCGGCACGACCGAGAGCAGGACGAGCGCCGCGGCCACCACGGAGACCACCGGAGCCTGCTGAGGGCGGGTCATGTTGTTGAAGATCCACACCGGCAGGGTCTCCACCCCGGGCCCCGCCGTGAACGTGGTCACCACGATCTCGTCGAAGGAGAGGGCGAAGGCGAGCAGGCCGCCCGCGAGGAGAGCCGACCGCAGCAGCGGGAACGTGACGTCCCAGAAGGTGCGGAAGGTGTGCGCGCCGAGATCCATGGCGGCCTCCTCGTACGAGCCGGGGAGTCTGCGAAGCCGGGCCACCACGTTGTTGAAGACCACCACGATGCAGAACGTCGCGTGGCCCACGACCACGGTGAACATCCCGAGGCCCACCCCGAGGGGTTCGAGGACCGTGCCGAACGCGGAGTTGAGGGCGATGCCGGTGACGATGCCGGGCAGCGCGATCGGCAGCACCACGGCGAACGAGACGGCCTCGCGCCCGAAGAACGCGTGGCGCTGCACCGCGAAGGCGATCAGCGTGCCGAGCACCAGCGCCACCGCCGTCGCCGAGAGCCCCGCCTTCACCGACGTCCAGAGGGCCGCGCGGGCGCCCTCGTTGTCCCAGGCCGCCGCCCACCAGTCGAGCGTGAGCCCGGGTGGTGGCCAGCTCGCCGACCGGTCGGGGTTGAGCGAGCCGAGCAGCACGAGCAGCAGCGGCAGGTAGATCGCCGCGAAGCCGAGGCCGGCCGCGGTGCGCAGCGCGATCCGCGCGGGACGGGAGAGGTTCATCGGTCGCGGTCCTTCCGGCCGGTCACAGGCTGCGCAGCGCGCCGGAGCGCCGCACCGCGAGCAGGTACACCACGATGACGGCGACCGGCACGGTGCCGAGCGCGGCGGCCAGCGGCAGGTTGAGGGTGACGTTGGAGTAGACGAGGTTGCCGATCAGCTGGGTCTTGCCGCCGACGATCTGCACCGTGATGTAGTCGCCGAGGCTCAGCGAGAAGGTGAAGACCGACCCGGCGGCGACCGCAGGCCACACCATCGGCAGGACGACGGAGACGAAGGTGCGCCCCGCCCGGGCGCCGAGGTCGGCCGAGGCGTGCAGCAGGCTGTCGGGCAGCTGGACGAGCGCCGTATGGATCGGCAGCGCCATGTACGGCAGCCAGAGGTACGTCAGGACGAGCACCGTGGCCGTGAGCCCGTATCCCGGCCCGCTCAGGCCGAACGGCCGGAGCGCCCAGTCCAGCGGACCGCCTTCGGAAAGGATCAGCCGCCACGCGTACACCTTGACCAGATAGCCCGCCCACAGCGGCATGAGCAGGGCTACCACGAACAGCGGCCGACGGCGCGCGGGTGCCACCCGGGCGGTGTAGAAGGCGAGCGGGAAGGCGATCAGGGCGCAGAGCGCGGTCACGGCGAGGGCGACGCCGACGGTGCGCAGCGCGACCGTCCGGTAGACGGGGGAGGCGACCAGTTCCTCGAAGTTCCGCGAGGTCCAGATCCGGACGACCTCGGAGGTGAAGCTGTCGGTCGTCCAGAACGCGGACAGGAACAGCGCGGCCAGGGACCCGAGATAGGCGAGGACGAGCCAGAGCAGCGGGGCCGTGAGCAGCGTCGCGAGCCGCAGCCGGGGCCGCCGGTGCAGGGCTCCGGCGAGCCGCCGGGCAGGACCGGTGCCCCGGTCCTGCCC